>DATBPO010000040.1:0-5672 GCA_036561265.1 Solirubrobacteraceae bacterium
ATCTTCGGCGAGATCCTCGAGTGCGCTGCCGTCATGATGGATCAGCCCCTGCTACAGATGCGCGGCTTTATCGATCAGGTCGTAGACCAATTTTCACGCCTCCCTGAAATCACCGCCGGCGCAGGCGAGGAGAACCCGACGAGACTCGAACTGAATCTTCTGGTCACTTTGGATGAGGCAGCGGAGGAGCGGCATCAGCAGGCGGTGAAGCGGGCCCAACGTGAACTCAAGCGTGGTAGGTAGCCAGTGCGATGTTGCATGGTCCCGAGCACATAGGGCGGTTCATCGCGCGATGGCGCGCCGCAGCAGCGCCAGCAACTCGCCGAAGGTCCGCTCGAGCGCCTTCGTACGCTCGGTACCGAAGCCCAGTAGGCGGGCCAACCGTAGGGACAGCCACGAGATGGTGCCGGCGATACCAATCACAGCCATGGCCACGCGCGGGCGTCGGTAGTAGCGGCGAACACTCCGAAGGTAGTGGGGGGAAGCCAGCGGATGGGCGCTCGAGCTTCCGCCGCCCAGGTGCGTGAAGCGAGCTGCCGGTACGACCTCTCTGCGCCAGCCCGCGCCAGCGATGCGCTGCTGCCACTCGGTCTCCTCCAGGTAAAGGAAGAAGCCCTCATCGAGCGGGCCGGCCTCGCGGGCGGCCTCGGCCCGAACCAGCAGGGCGGCGCCGATCGCATGGGCGATTTGGCGGGGCTCATGTAGCTGTGCGCGCGGCACGTTGTGCGGATCCAAGCGCCGGCCCCGCAGAAGGAAGGCTAAGGGTGCGCAGAAGTCGACGAATAGCGTCAGGAGATTGGGAAAGCGTCGAAAGACGTTGTCCTGCGGGGAGCCGTCGTCATTGAGCAGCAGCGGTGCCGCGAGCCCCGTCGCTGGTGCTCGGTCCAGATGCTCGACCAGGATCGTGACCGCGTCTGCCTGGGCGAAGGCGTCCGGGTTAAGCAGCAGCAGATAGCGACCGGTTGCCTGCTCTATACCGGCGTTGTTACCAGCCGCGAAGCCGCGGTTCTCGGGCAGGGCGAGGATGGTTGCCGTGGGCAGGCTCGCACGCAGCAACTCCACCTCCCGCTCGCCCGAGGCACCGTCCACCACTATCTCCTGCAGCGTAAGCGCGCCGGCAGCACGGCGAGCTTCGGCGAGCGCCTTCAGGGCCAGCTCCGCGCTGTGGTAGTTGACGACGATCACCGATACGTCCGGGCGCTCTCCGCCAGGTACGTGGGCGCCGAGAGGGCTGGGGATCGGGGAATCCGGAAGGGCTCGGTCGCAGACGCGGTGCACGGCGATCCGCCATGCTAGAGGGAATGCCCACCGCGACGGCCGAGCTGGACGTGCTGGACGCTCCACGGGCGGGGGTGCGGCGCGCTCTACTGCGCAGCCTGCTGGGCGCCCGTCTCACGCTGACCGCGCTGCTCCTGCGATCCCGGCCTGGAGCGACGTGAACATAGCCGTCGTTCATCACCTGCCCACGGGCGGGGCCGTACGCGTGATGGCCGAGTGGCTCACCCGCACGCAGGCGCAGGACCTCACCATCTACACGCGCGATGCCGCGGTGCATCGCTTCGTCGAGCTCCCCGAGCGCGCGCGGGTGATCGAGCGTCCGCTGCGCCAGGGAAGTGGCGCGATCGGTGAAATCGCACCGCTCGCGCGCTCGCCCCGCGACGGCGCCGCACTGGCGGGCGAGATCGACGCCGCCGGCCACGACGCCGTGTTCTGCTTCGCCAGCGTGCTCACCCAGGCCAGCGACGTGCTGCCATTCCTGCGCACACCCAACCTCTTCTACGCCCCCGAGCCCCTGCGCTCGGCGTATGAGCCGCCCGCGCTGGTGCAGCTCGCGCCCGGCTGGCGGGGCGCGATCACGCGCGCGGGCATCAACCCGATCGAGCTCCGCCGCAAGCAGCTCGACCGGCGCTACCTGCGTGCGGCCTCGCACATCGTCACCCACTCGGTCTTCACGCAGGGCACCCTGCGAGCGATCTACGGTGTTGACAGCGAGGTTGTGCACCTGGGTGTCGACGCGCTTGCCTTCTCGCCCGGCGGCGCTGCGCGCGAAGGCTATGTGCTCTCCGTCGGCGCCCTGCATCCGCTCAAGGGGCACGATCAGGTGATCGAGGCGCTCGCCACGCTGCCCGCGCCGCGGCCGCGCCTGGTACTGGTGGGCGATCGCGGGGAGTCAGAGGGCGCGTTGCGCGCGCTCGCCCACGCGCGTGGCGTGGATCTGGAGGTGCGTAGCAAGCTGCCCTTCGCCGAGCTCGTGAGGCTCTACCAGCGCGCCGCCCTGCTCGCCTGCGCCCAGATCCGCGAGCCCTTTGGGCTCGTGCCACTGGAGGCAATGGCCTGTGCCACTCCCGTCGTCGCCGTCGCCGAAGGTGGATTCAACGAGACCATCGCCGACGGCCGCACCGGCCTGCTCGTCCCGCCCCGGCCGGCGGCCCTTGGCCAAGCCATCGCCAGGGTCCTGGCTGACCAGGACCTCGCCACTCGGCTCGGGGTCGCAGGCCGCGAGGCCGTCGAGCGCGACTGGACCTGGGACCGCACGGCTGCCGGTTATGACGGGTTGCTGCGAGGCCTGCGGTATGGGCTCAACCACCTCGTGTTCTCCCAGGCAGACGGCGAGGGATGAGCTCGGTGATCTCCTCCGGTACCGCCCCTGTCGCTGCCACGACCAGCCCGAAGGCTGTCACGGCGAGCAGCGCGCGCGGGAGCGAGGGGACGCCAGTGGCCAGCAGCGCCACCGCCGTTGCCGGCACCGCGGCGAGCAGCACCTTGGGAAGAACCGTCAGCTGCGGGCGGAACAGGGGTTGGCTGCGCACGAGCGCCACGAGCAGGGCGGCTGCCAGCACGACCTCTCCGCAGACCGTGGCCAGCGCCGCGCCACGCGCACCGTGGGAGGGCGCCAACAGAAGGGTCAACGCACAGCTCACCGTGAAGGCTAGAGCGTTGACCACCAGCAGGCTCCCGTAGCGCTTGGTGGAGATCAGCCCGAAGCCCCAGCCGGCGATCAGGAAGGAGGCGATCATCGCGATCCCCTGGATGCGCAGCACCGCCGCGGCGCCGGCGAACTTCGGGCCGGCAATGACGTGGATGATGAACTGCGCGCCCGCCAGCAGCCCCAGGGCAGTCGCCACACCGAGGATCAGCGAGACCTCGAAGATCCGCTGCAAGGCGTAGCTGAGGCGTTCGCGGTCATCGCGCGCTGCTCGTGCCAGCAGTGGTAGGGCGCCGCTCACGAGCAGCCCCGGCACCGTCGCCGTGACGATGTAGACCCGGAAGGACGCCGCGAACAGGCCGCTCTGGTGTTCGCTTGACACCAGGCTCATCAGGATCTGCGCGGTGTAGACGTAGATGGTGCCCACGGCTGTGGCGAGCGAGAAGGCCACCGTGAGCCGCAGCAGCGAAGCCCAGCGGCGCGGACGCAGCTCCATGCGCAGCGAGATCCGTCCCCGCGCCAGCGCAATCGATGCCGGCATCAGCAGTAGGTAGACCACAAGCGTCACCGCCAGCAGCGGGAAGAGCCCAGCGTGCACCACGATCAGCAGGACGAGGGCGAGCACCGTCAGCGCCTGGCGCGCGAGGTCCAGCAATGACAGTGCGCCGAGGCGCAGTTCGGCGGAGAGGGGGATCGAGAGCGTGTGTTGCAGCACCAGCGCCACCGTTGCCAGACCCGCCACCACGGTCCCCGCGAGCAGCGCCAGGTCGTATCCGGCCACCGCCGCGAAGAGCGTTGCCAGCACGACGCCCACGAGTGTCAGCACGACGCGCAGCCCGAGCAGGTCGCGCATCAACAGTTCCCGATCGGCGCCCTCGCGCACCGCATACTCGCGTGTGCCCAGGCTCGACATGCCGGCATCGGTGATGATCGAGACCACCGTAACGAGCGAGATCACGGTCGTGTAGTGGCCGAAGCGCGCCACCCCCAGGTAACGCGTGAGCAGAGCCGCCGAGATCACCGACAGCGCGACCACTGCGATATAGCTGCCAAAGCGCAGCGCGCCGCCGCGGATGATCAGGCCGCCCGCGGCGCTGCTGTCGAGCACGTCGCTCTGGGCTTGGCTCATCGTGCGGCCGTGACGTGTTCGGTGCTGTCGGCCACGCCCATCGAGCCACCCGCAAGCTCACCCCAGGCGTCACGGGAGAGCTGCCGGCGCACGCGCGGCGGGGCCTGCTGCCAATCCGCCGTGCGGTTGTCGGCCACCAGCAGGTTGTCCTGTTTGCCGCTGCGAAACGTACAGCTGAGCGGCCACTGGTCCACCTCGTAGGCGCGGCCGTCGCGACCGACTACCACGGCTCGCTGTCCACGCTCTCCCAGACGCCGGGTGATGCCATCGTGGCCGCTCTCCAGCAGGTATGCCGCGTGCTTGTCGACGGCATCGCTCAGCCCCAAATCGAGGACGGTCTGGCGGCGTAGCATGAAGGCCGTTGTGCGGATGTGGGGATTGGGGAAGCGGGGGTAGTCGCGTCGTATCGCCCGCACCGCGGACAGCCGGCGCAGCCAGTCCGAAGGGTGTCCCCGCCGCCACTGCGCCTGGCTCTCCCAACTGCCCGTTGCTCCGGCGATACCCACCCCGGGCTGTTGCGCGCCGCGCGCCAGATGGCCCAGCCAGTCCTCAGCGAGGATCACCCCATAGGAGTTCACGAAGCACAGCCACTCGTGCTCCAGCCGTATTGCGGCTTGGCCGTAGGCGGCGAGATCGGTCAGCGGGCGCTCCAGCTCGATCAGCCGATGCGGGGTGTCCCTCAGCTCCGCCAGTACGTCATCGCGTAAGAGCGAGCCATCTTGGCCTGTGACGCTCCGCTCGGTAACGGTTTGCGGCTCGCCTCCGTCGGCGCCACCCGTGGACGGGTCCTCTCGGGCACCGTTCAGCAACACGATGAGCTCGTGTTCGGCCCCCGCCTGGTGCGCCTGGTAGGAGCGCAGGAATGCTCGCAGTGGCTCAGGTCCCAGTGGTGCCCAGACGAGGTGAACGAGGCCGATCACTCGGGGAATGCTATGAAGAGGACGACATGGCAGTGGCCATCCGCCGAATCGTGCCTGCCGCGAGAGAACGTGTACGTCTTGCTTCGGCACGCCGGGACCCCGCGTTGCGAGCGGTCGCGGAGACCTTCCAGGATGCCGTTGCGCTTGAGCCCGGAGGGCCGAGCGCGCTGCTTAGCGCACGTGGGCTGCTGCCCGTCTATCCGCGCCTGGCGGCGCTCGACACACTCGACTACGCCGAGCGCACGCTGTGGTCGCACACCGCCAGCCTCCAGATCGAGCCGCGCCGGCACCTGATCGCCGAGGCCGGCAGCCTCACAGCGGTGCCCGACGGAACCTACGACGCCGTCCTGGCATCGCACGTCCTGGAGCACCTGGCCAATCCGCTGGGTGCACTGGCCGAGTGGCGACGCGTCGTCGGCCCAGACGGTCATATCCTGCTGATCGTGCCCCAGCGCGAGGGCACCTTCGACCACCGGCGGCCGCTCACCACGCTCGATCACCTGCGCGGAGACGCTCAGCACAACACCGGCGAGGAGGACCTCACCCATCTGCCCGAAATCCTGCGCCTCCACGACCTCGCGCGTGATCCCGGCGCCGGCAGCCGCGAGTCCTTCGAGCGCCGCTGCCACGAGAACCTCAAGCATCGCGCCATGCACCATCACGTCTTCGATGAGCACTCGATCGTCGAGGTCTGCCA
>DATBPO010000041.1:0-9907 GCA_036561265.1 Solirubrobacteraceae bacterium
CTCCCTATCCCGCCGGGGACTCCGGCATCCCCGGCGTCAGCGACACCACCATGGTTGCCGGCCTGTTTGACGCCATCGGCGATGCCAACGTCGTCGTTGCCACCGAGTACCCCTCCGTCGACCTCCTCGGCCGGCTCGCCCGCGAGCGACCCCAGCTGCAGTGTGCCTACTACGTGCAGGACTACGAGCCACTCTTCGCCGCCCCCGATTCCTCGCGCTTCGATCGCGCCCTGCTCTCCTACCGTGCTCTGTCCGAGCTTTTGCTCTTCGCCAAGACTCACTGGCTCTGCAATCTCCTCACTGCCGTGCATGGCGTGCCCGTCGCCAAGGTCGCCCCCAGTCTCGACCGCGAGCTCTTCCACGCCGGCGGGCGCTCCCAGCCGGGTGAAGTCCTGCGCATCGCCGCCATGATCCGGCCCCGCACGCCGCGGCGGCGGCCGCTCGCAACGCTTGCCGCGCTGCAATCCATCGCCCACACGCTCGGCGACGGGGTGCGCATCGTCACCTTCGGCTGTGATCACGACGCCTTCGCCGAGGTGCAGCAGGCCGGCGGTGGCGATGGGCTGGGCGGGGACGGGGATCTGGGCGGGGGCGGGGGAGCCATCACTCACCTCGGGCTTCTCAGCCGCCTGCAGGTTGCTGCCCTCATGCGCCGCTCCGACATCTTCATCGACGCCTCCGCCTACCAGGCCTTTGGGCGCACCGGCCTTGAGGCCATGGCCTGCGGTGCCGTGCCGCTGCTGCCCCAGCTCGGCGGCGTGCACGAGTACGCCCGCCACGGCGAGAACGCCCTGATCCTTGACGAGGACTCGCCCGCGCGCATCGCCGCCGCCGTGCTCGATCTCGCCGGCTCGCCCGCACGTCTCGCCCGCATGAGCGACGTCGGTGTGCGCGACGCCCGACGCTTCTCCATCGAGCGCGCCGCCCGCAGCCAGCTTGCGCTGTTTGCGCAGAACGTCTCATGATTACCAGCCCTTTCGTTGAGCGGCTCCGCGAGCACGCCCTGAGCGTCGGTCTGCCCACGCCTGCCTCTGCAGCCACATCCGCCGGTGGGCTGCCAGGGCCTGGCGGGGGGGCCGGGTCTACCCCCGCCACCGCTGCGCCGCAGGTCGTTCCCACTCAGCTCGCCTTCTGGCAAAGCCCCATTGTGCGCGCCATCCTCAACCGCCGCATTACCGGCGATCCCGAAGTCGGGGCCGAGACGCACTTCGCCCGCCGCCACGGCCCCGCCATCCCCGCGCCCCTCGCGCTCTCGCTGCGCGCCTCCGATGCCAAGCTCGAGCTCGCGCTTGTGGAGGCCGGCTCCTGCGAGCGCCTCATCGGGCTCGATGACGACCAGGGGCGTGTTGACTTCGCCGCCGGTCGCGTCCCCGAGCCGCTGCGCGACCGCGTCCGTTTTCAGCTGGGCAAGCTTGAGGACTGGCCCGCGCCCGAGCCGCTCGGCGCCATCGTCTGCCGCAGCTTCCTGCACCGCCGCGCCGATCTTGAGGCCGTGCTTGACCGCCTCGCTTCGCTGCTGGTGCCCGGCGGGCTGCTGTTTGTTGAGGACTTCGTCGGGCCCGCTCGCTTCCAGTGGACCGACGCCCAGCTCGAAGCCATCAATCGCCTGCTCGCGCGCCTGCCTGCGGAGCTGCTGTTTGATTTGTCCGCCGGTGACGGGACCAGTAAGCGCACCGTCTCCCGTCCCGACCTAGAGGGATTCATTGCCGCCAATCCGCACGAGGCCGTCCGCAGCGACGAGATTCTGCCGCTGCTCGATCAGCGCTTTCAGCGCGTCGAGGTCTGGCCCTACGGCGGCGCCCTCTTTCACCAGCTCTTCAGCCGCATCATGGGCAACTTCGCCGCTCGGCCCGACCTCATCGGCGTCATCATGGAGGTCGACGCCCTGCTCACCGACGCCGGGGTATTGGGCTCCGACTATGTCTGGGGGGTCTGGCGGCGGGGCTGAGACGGTCCGCCTGCCGGTAGTGCCGGCTCGTCATCGCCCGTGTGCAACGCTCCCGGCAGCGCCCTGTCCCACCACAGCGCCGCGCCCGACACCCAATTGTTCGGGTGCACCACCGCCAGGATCGGCGTGCGGCGCTCCACCAGCAGGTCCAGCGGGTCCATGCCGTCCTTCCAGCCGCCCTCCGCCGTGCTGCGGTCCGTCAACCACACGTCCAGCGCGTGCTCGCGCATCGCTGCGTTCGCGTCCCACTCAAGGCCATACTCCGACCACTCCTCGCCCAGCAGCAGCACCCCATTGTGCACCCCCGGCACGCGTGTGTCTCCGTGCGGGCACGCCGAGCGCACCGGCTTTGAGGGCTGGCCGAAGCGCCCCGCGAAGGTCTTCAGCTCGGCACGCAACAGCTCCCGTGCGTGTGGGATCATCTCCTGCGCCCTGCTCATCAGATCCTGTGTGGCGGCCGCGTCCGAGCCGTTATGTCGCTCCCGTGTGCCGGTCGTGTCCAAGCCCTGGCGCAGCAGCTCCCGCGTCAACGTCTCGTAGTGCAGGCCCACCGCGTGGCCCTCCGCCGCGATCGCCTCGATCACGCGCGCATTCGCCGTCCGCCAGCGGAAGTACCACGTCGAGCGCACCCCAAACTCGCGCTCGATCGCCGCCATCCGCAGCGCCGAGGCCGGGTGCTGGTCCACGTCGTGGCGCACCAGCAGCCGCGGCCTGTCCTCTGCTGTGGCCGGGTCGGCGAGCCACTCCTCCAGCGACAGCACCGCATAGCCCTGGCCCAGCGCCATGCCCAGCAACTCCCGATACTCGGCCCAGCGCGCGCGCGACAGCGTGCGGCCCAGGCGCCTGCGCGTGCGATGCGGCCTCGAGGAGCTGGTTATCACCTGGTTATCACGCTCTCTTTCGCGTGCCGCACGCCTTTACACTCGGCCCGTCATGGGCCACGACGCCGCCGGCACGGGCGCGATCATAGAGATCGACGAGCCGCTCGCCCTCACCGACCAGCGCCTCGCCCAGCTCCAGCGCGAGCTCCGCATCCGCGAGCGCGAGGAGCGTGCCGCCCGGCGCGAGCTGGCGCGCCTCACCGAGCACCTCATTCGCCACTCGCGTGCCGCCCGTGTTCAGCTGGAGCAGGAACGTGCCGCGGGCGTCGCGGAGGTGGAGCGCGTGCGTGGGGAGGATGCCGCCGAGCTCGAACGCCTGCGCGTGCGCGCCGCCAGTCAGCTCGGTCACGAGCGGGCGCACGCCCGTGCGGAGCTTGCGGGCCTGCGGGCCGAGCTGGCCGAGCGCGACCATGGCATCGAGCGCTTGCGCGGCGAGCTCGACGCCGCGGTTGGTGAGCTCGGGAACGTCAAGGGAGAGCTGGAGGGCGTCACCGGGGAGCTGGAGAGCGCCGAGGCCGAGCTTGGGAGCTTGCACAGACAGATCGAGGCAGCGTCACGCTCACGTGCTCGTGAGGCCGCCGAGCACACCGCGCGCATCCGTCATCTGGAACAGACCGTCTCCGCGCTGTCCGTCGGCCTACGCCAGACCCGCGAAGACATCGAGCGCGCCGCGCACTCGCGCGCCTGGCGGCTCGGGCATTTAGTGACTCGCACCCTCTCGCGCCTTGCCCGCCGGCCGCTGCGCACCCAGGGCGCGCTCGCCGCCGCCCTCGCTCGTATCGATCGCGTCCAGAGTGCCGTGCACGCTTCTTTGCCCGCCGGGAAGGCGGGGGATGGGTCTTTGCCAGCCGGGAAGGCGGAGGACGGGGAGGGGGAGGACTCTTTGTCTGCCCTTAATACATTCGGGTCTGAGCGGGCTAGTGTAGATACGGCGTGTCGTGGGGCACTCGCTGCTCGGCTGCGCGAGCGCTTCGGTGCGGCGCCTCAGCGCGAGGAGTGGCCGCTCGTCAGCGTCATCGTCCCCACACGTAACGGTCTGCACCATCTGGAAAACCTATTTGCCGGTCTGATCGAGCACACTGCCTACCCGGCATTTGAGGTGATCGTCATCGACAACGCCTCCACCGACCCCACGCTCGACTATCTCAAAACGCTTCAGACGCCCTTCCCCCTCGCTGTCATCGCCAACGAGGACAACCTGTCTTTCGCCGCCGCCAACGCGCGCGGCGCGCAGCAGGCCGGCGGTGAGCTGCTGCTGTTCCTCAACAACGACATCGAGCCCTTCGAGGCTGGCTGGCTCAAGGAGCTCGTCTGCGCGCTTGACAGCGACGGCGTCGAGGCCGTCGGCGCCACCCTGCTGCACCCCGAGGACGCCAACCTGGCCGGGGACGCTCAGCCGCTCGTGCAGCACCGCGCCATCCGCTTCCGCTGGCAGGACGACATGATCAAAGGCTTCAACCACGGCGACGGCGAAGGGTTGTGGGAGGGCGCCTTTGGCAGCGATGCCCGCGCGCCCGCCGTGACCGCCGCCTGCATGCTGATCTCCTCCGACTCCTTTGCGCGCGTCGGCGGTTTCGACGAGCGCTACCGCTACGGCACCGAGGACGTCGACCTCGGCCTCAAGCTGCTCGCCGGCGGCAGCGAGTGCGCCGGCGTCGGGCGCTCCGTCCTCTACCACCGCGAGTCCTCCACGCAGAACCGCGCCTCCAGCGACTTCCGCCGCCTCAATCGCCTCGAAAACCGGCGCCTCTTCCTCGAGCGCTGGGCGCCGCTGCTCAGGCGCGAGTACCGTCTCGCCAAACTGCGCTGTGATCCTTTCTGGACCGACGGCTTCGGCGCGCACGTCGCCATCACGCTCACCAGCCTCGACGCCGCCGACGGCTGGGGCGACTGGTACTCCGGGCACGAGATCGGCGACGCCCTGCAGCAGCTCGGCTGGCGCGTCAGCTACATCGAGCGCAAGGGCGATCGCTGGTATCAGCTGCCCGACGGCCTCGACTACGTCCTCTCGCTCATGGACCCCTTCGACCTGCGCCGCGTGCCCGAGCACATCACCACCATCGCCTGGATCCGCAACTGGACCGAGCGCTGGCTCGATCGCCCCTGGTTCGAGCGCGCCGACGTGCTGCTCGCCTCCTCCCAGGGCACCGCCCAGCTGATCGAGGCCCGCACCGGCCGGCGCACCATCCGCTTCCCCCTCGCCGTCAATCCTGCGCGCTTTCGCCCGCGCGACTGCGACGAGCGCTTCGCCGCCGACTACGTCTTCACTGGCAACTGGTGGGGCGTCGACCGCGACATCCAGCGCGCCCTCGCCCCGCACGCGGGAGAGCGCGTGGCGATCTACGGCAAGGACTGGGATCAAGTACCCGAGCTCGCCCCCTACGCCCGCGGCGAGCTGCCCTACGAGCAGCTGCCCCTGCTCTACCCCAGCGTCAAGCTCGTGCTCGACGACACCCAGGGGCCCACGCTGCCCTACGGCGCGCTCAACGCCCGCGTCTTCGACGCCCTCGCCTGCGGCACGCTGCCCATCACCAACTGCGTTGCCGGGGTGCGCGAGCTCTTCGACGAGGACTTCCCCGTGTGGGACTCCCGCGAAAGCCTGCGCCTGGCGCTCGATCAGCTGCTCGGTGACGAGGCCCGCCGCGATGCCCTCGTTGCCCGCTACCGCGAGACGGTGCTCACGCGCCACACCTACGCCCACCGCGCCACCGAACTACGCGAGATTCTCGCCGCGCACGAGCAGCTGCTCAGCTTCTGCCTGAAGATCGGCGCGCCCAATCGTCAAGTCGCGCCCACCTGGGGGGACCTGCACTACGCCGAGTCCCTCGCACGCGAGCTGCGCCGGCGCGGACACCGCGTCTGCATACAGACGCTCGATGAGTGGGAGGTGCAGGACGGGCTCTCCTACGACGTCGTCCTGCACCTCAAGGGCCTCTCCCGCTTTCACCCCAAGCCCGGGCAGTTCAACCTGCTCTGGTCGATCAGCCACCCCGAGGGCCTCACCGGCGAGGAGTGCGACGGCTACGACCTCATCGCCGTCGCCTCGCCGCTATTTGCCGCGCAACTGCGCGAGCGCACCAGCACCCCGATTGTCGTGCTGGAGCAGGCCACCGACCCCTGGGTGATGCGCCCCGACCCCGCTCCCGAGCTCGCCCACGACCTCGTCTACGTCGCCAACTCCCGCAACATCCTGCGCCCCATCGCCCGCGACCTCTTGCCCACCGAGCACGACCTCGCCATCTGGGGCACCGGCTGGGCGCCGCTCATCGACACCTCCCGCCTCATCGCCGAGCACCTGCCCAACGCCGAGCTGCACCGCGTCTACAGCTCCGCCGGCATCGTCCTCAACGACCACTGGGACGACATGCGCGCGCACGGCTACATCTCAAACCGCGTCTACGACGCGCTCGCCTGCGGCGCGTTTGTGCTCAGCGACGACGTCCCGGGCTTGGTTGAGCGCTTCGGCGATGCCGTCGCGGTCTACCGTTCGCGTGACGAGCTGCACGAGTTGATCGAGCGCTTCCTCGCCGATCCCGCCGAGCGCGCCCGGCGCGGGGCGGCAGGGCGGGCGGCCGTGCTCGCCGAGCACACCTTTGCCCACCGCGTCGACGAACTGCTTGCCTTCGTGCACGAGCAGATACAGGAGCCTCGCCACGCGCGCCGAGTGCTTGCGGTGGCCTGAGCGATGCGCGTCGGTCTACGAGCGATGTCTGAGATGCGTGTCTGCCTGTGGGTGGTGGCCTGAAATGCGCATCTGGCTCAGCGACGGCGATCGACGCCTGCAGGAGGGCAACGGCTACGGCCAGGTCTCCGCCGCCGTCTCCCGCGGCCTCATCGAACTCGGCCACGACGTCCAGTTTCAAGAGTTCCCCGGCATGGAGCTCGCCCTCTTCATCTGCCCCCCCGGCAAGATCCGCTTCGGCCGCCAGGTGCGCTCCGCCGCCATCACCATGCACGAGCTCGACCACCTCCCCGACGCAAAACGCGACTGGATAGAGATCCTCAACCGCCTCGACCTCGTCATCACCCCCACCGACTGGAACCGTGAGGTCTGGCAGCGCGCCGGTGTCACCACACCGATCGACGTCGTCCCCCTCGGCATCGACGTCGACTCCTACTTTCCCGTCACCGGCCGGCGCTGCATCTTCCTCTGCGTCCACGAGAACCTCGGCGGCGAGACCTCCCGCGAGGAATGGCTACTGACGCTGCGCGCCTATCTCGGCGCCTTTACCGCCGCCGACGACGTGCGCCTGCAGATCAAGACCTGGAAGTGGAAACCAGGGGAGTTCGAGCTCGCCCGCCGGGATCTGCTCGCCGAGCTCGGAAGGGACGAGACCGACGCCGCCCAGATCGAAGTGATCGACGACACCCTCTCAGCCGAACACATGCGCGAGCTCTACCAGCGCGCCTCGCTCTTCCTCAAGAACGCCAACCGCGAGGGCTGGTCCATGCCCTGCACCGAGGCCCTCGCCTGCGGCACCCCCGTCGCCGCCACCCGCATCCAGCCGCTGCTCTCGCACCTCCCCGAGGAGACGTACTGGTTCGAGCCGGGGGATGTTGACGGGCTGCAGGACATCCTCATGCGCGAGCGGGCTCGGTTCGTCTCCCGCCTGCGCCTCGCCCAGCGCCACGACGCCGCCGTCATGGCCAAGCACGTTGAGGTGGCGTTGAGGGGGCTGTCGCGCGCTGGGTCGCGTGTAGCAGCCGACCTAGCAGCTCGTTGATCGCCCGCACATCCACTGTCATGTCGCGCTCGCCGAGGGGCAGGTCCCGCATGCCCTCGCTCACCGGACACACCACCTGTGCAAAGGGCTGCTCACGGATGCTCGCAAGGTTCCACAGGAACGTGTTTCCGCCGAAGTCCAGGTCCTCCGGCTGCAGCTCAAGGACCAGCGTGCCGCGCGGACTGAAGATCAGGTTGGTCAGTCCAGACCCGAAGGGGCCGGCCACCGCCTCCGCGCGCGCGAACATCGCCATCTGCTCCGCTAGCCCGAGACGCTCCGGGTACACGACCTCGAACCCGTGCCCCGCCAGGACCTCCACGAGCTGGGATTCGTTGCTGATGTGCCTGCGCTCCATGTGCCTGCGCGAGACCCACAGGCGCCGGCCCGTAGTGGCGGATCCGGCGGGCTCGGCAGGGTCTGCGGGTTCCCTGCGGTTCGCGGAGGCAACCGTCGCGCGCAGGAGCCCTCTCAGAGTCTGCACCGCATCGGGGATCAGCGCCGGTATCTGAGCGAATCCGCGCGAGACCGCGAAGACCTCCGCGAAGCGCACGAGCTGGCGCCGCGGGAGCGTCAACGTGCGTTCTGGCGGCACGCCCGCCAGCGCCAGCGCCTGCTGCTGCCAGGGCTCCAGCGGCGGCGTCAGGTATACGACCCGCCCGTCGTCGAACGGCGCAAGCAGCAGCGCCCGCAGGACGCTCTCCAGCAGCCAATGCGAATAGATGCGGTTGGCCTGTGCGCCCAGTACGACCACGCGCTCGGGGCGCTCCGCGATGCGCTCGTCCGCGCGCTCCCACACCTCACCCTCCACGTGGCTATAGCCCCAGCGTGCAAGTCCCCGCGGGTGCCTGAAAGAGTCCAACAGGTAGCGATCCTCGCTCGGGCAGATGATGAAACGGCTCGTATCCACCAGCGCTCCCGGCAGGCGCGAGACGAACAGGGGGCCCGCGAGATACTCCGCGCCCCGCTCGAAACGACGCCGGCGCTCGCCCTCCGGATCGGCCACGCCCGGCTGGATCGAGAAGTGAAGCGGCTGCGAGCGCCTGACCACCACCGACTCGCTGAGCAGGATCGTCTCCGCGTCGCGGCCACCGGAGAAGCCCTCTTCTGGCGCTACGCGGGGAAGTTCGGCCTGCGTGCTGGAATGCTGGCGCATGAGCTAGGGAGTCAGCACTCCAGCCGCCTCCAGTCGCGAGCGGGCGGACTCGTACTCGCGCTCGATGAAGTCCCGTTCCGGGCCGGTGAAGTGAGTGCGCCAGCGTCCGACGTGCGCCGCCTCAGCGGCCATGCGGCGGTTGAAGAAGCGGCGCATCGCCGGATCCTCCTCCCAGCCCATGAAGTCCAGCAGCGCCTGCAGGCAGCCGTCGCGGTCGTCGATCAGCAACTGCTCGAAGCGCACGGTCACGAGCGATCCGAGGGGCAGGGCTGCCAGCTGGCGGTGGCCGTTCAGCATCCGCTCCTCCCACCAGCCGAGGGCCTCGCTTGCGTTGCTGGCCCAGCCGACCGCGAGCAGCGAGCTGGCCACGTCGCGGCCGTCGCGGATCACATTGACGAAGCGCAGCTCGGGGAACATGCGCGCCAGGTGGGGCGCTCCGTGCATCGCGTTGATCGGCGTCATCTCCACCCAGCCGCCGCGCCCCTGGAAGCGGGCATAGGCGCCGAACAGCTCCTGCATCAGGTTGCGGCCCGCTGCCGCCGGGTCCTCGTCCGCATGCGCGATGAAGTGGGCGAGCGCGTCTTCCAGGTCGCTGCGCTCCACGAACGCCGCCAGCCGCTCCTTGCTCCCCGCCGGGTGGTACCACTCCTGCAACACTCTGCGCGCGAAGTCCTGCGCTGTCACCGTGCCGAGCAGCACGCCCGGCAAGCCATCCGGGCTGCAGTGAAAGCGCGCCTCCACTGGGATCACCGTGTAGTCGCGCTGGCGGCCCAGCAGGCGTCCCAGGATCGTCGTCCCGCTGCGCCCCGTGCCGCCCACGAAGATCGGCGGCTTCATCGCGGCTTGCGCGCCTGCCCGATCAGCGCCGGGCACTTCAGGCGGCCGTCATCCTCACGGCACTTCCACTGCGCGTCCACGCTCACCTCGACAAAGCCACACTGCTCAAGCACCTCTGCGAGCAGCTCTTGGTTCCATGCACACTTGTGGATATCCCACACCTTGTAGCCGACCTTGTTCTCCACGGCGTAGATCAGATAGGACCACTCGCGCCAGCTGATCTCGCCCTCCGCTAGGCAGCGGTTGTGGGCCTCGTGGTTGTTGGTGACGATATGGATGAGTCCCCCCGGCGCCAGCACGCGCTTCCAGTTCTCCAGCATCGGCTTGACCTCGTGGCGCGCCACGTGCTCCAGGAACCAGTGCG
>DATBPO010000042.1:0-7753 GCA_036561265.1 Solirubrobacteraceae bacterium
CGGCGCCCTTGGCGCGCGTCCACTGCGGCTCGCGGCCCTGCAGGTCGCGGGCGCTTACGTCGTCGGCCACGGCGTAGCCCGCCACCGAGCGCGCCGGCCCCATGATCACCGCGAGCTCGCCCTCGTAGTCAAGGCGCCGCACCACCGAGGGGCAGTGCACGGGGGCGTTGGGCGCCGCGGCGGAGTCGGGGAGCTTCATGAATACCACCGGCTGTGCGGGCGGCTCCCCGCCCATCTCGCGCACGTGGTCGGCGTAGTTGAGACCGATGCCGAAGATCGCTCGGGGAGCAGGCACGGGCGCCAGCAGCGTGACCTCCTCAAGCGCCCACGACTGCCCCTCCACGGGCGTCGCCTCCGGATCCACCTTCGATGACGACGCCGCAAGCCGGTCGAGCACCGTGAGCTCCTCCAGCGCATACCCATATATGCGCTC
Organism: Solirubrobacteraceae bacterium; assembly: GCA_036561265.1. Taxonomy (GTDB): domain Bacteria; phylum Actinomycetota; class Thermoleophilia; order Solirubrobacterales; family Solirubrobacteraceae; genus Palsa-744. Next base: position 434 of record DATBPO010000042.1, read on the forward strand.
GCCGCGCACCTCGCCCGCGCGGGGGTCGCTGGAGCCGGGGGGCAGAAAGGTCGCTAGGCGCATGTGCGCGCAGGGTATCCCGCGGCGGCGGACGGTGCGGCCCCGGCGGTGGATCCATCCCTCCCGTGCGCGACACCGCCTACGCATCACGCGCGTTTGCGCGCCTCCCGCTGGGGCAGCGGGTATCGTCGCCATCTTCCATGGCGCGCATGACTCCGCTCGAGCGCATCGTCCTGGCGCTGGTTGCCGTCCTGGCGGCCCTCGCGGGCCTCGCCAACTACCAAGCCTGGGCCGCGGTGCCGCGCTTCGCCCTCGCCACCCTCGCGCTCGCGGGCCTCGCGTGGGTGGTCTCTTTCGCCACCGAGCAGCTTGGGGAGCGCTTCGGGCCCGCGATTACCGGCATGTTGCAGTCCACCCTCGGCAACCTCCCCGAGCTGTTCGTCGTCATCTTCGCCCTACAGAAGGGCGAGCTCGTCGTCGCGCAGACGGCGATCATCGGCTCGATCTTCGCCAACGCCCTGCTCGTGCTCGGGCTCGTCATCGTCGTCGGCGCGCGACGCGCCCCCGATGGCGTCATGCGCTTCTCCCGCCGCCTGCCCAGCGACACCGCGACGCTGCTGCTCGTGACCGTCTTCATCATCGTGCTGCTCGGGCTCTCATTTGGCGCCCACGACCCCGCCAGCCATCACGTCGAAGAGATCTCCGCCGTCGGCGCCGTCTGCCTGCTCGTGGTCTACCTCGCCTGGGTCGTGCCCTACCTACGCGCCGATGCCGGACCCCAAGCGCGCGCACAAGGGGAAGGCGAGGCGCATGGGGTGGAGGGCGAGGCGCAGCGCGTGGGGGGCCAGACCCACCGCGGCCAGCCCCGCCTGTCGCTGGCCTTCACGCTCGTCCTCCTCGGCGTTGCTGGTGTCGGCTCGGCCTTCGTCTCGGACTGGTTCATCAACGGCCTGGCGCCCGCGATCGAAGAGCTGAATCTCTCTCAGGCGTTCGCCGGCCTCGTGATCGTCGCCATCGCCGGCAACGCGGTCGAGAACGTCGCCGGCATTGTGCTCGCCTACAAGGGCCGCTCCGACCTGGCGATCTCGGTCGTCAAGAACTCCGTCGCGCAGATCGCCGCATTTCTCTTCCCGCTGCTGGTGCTCATCTCGCTGCTGCTCGCCACCACCCTCACCTTCGCACTGGCCCCCGTCTACATCGGCGCCCTGGCGCTCACAGCGCTGGTCGTCTGGCAGGTCACCGGCGACGGCGAGGCCATGATGTTCGAGGGGCTCGCGCTTGCTGCGATGTATGTGATCCTCGCCACCCTCACGCTCTACGAGTAACCACCGCGAGCACGCAGCCGCCGCTGCCGCGCCTGCGCTCGCGCGCGCTGGGATCGCCATACGCGGCCCACACCGGCCCCCCCCTGCGGGGGCCTTTCCCACGCCTTCCGCCGTCCCTCAGCCGCGCACGAGGCCGCTGATCAGCGCGCCTGCCACGCCGCCGGTCGCGGCTGCGCCCATGTTGGTGTCGACGCCCTCAAGCGGGGCGATGAACATCGTCTGGATCGCCAGCTTGCCGGGGCCGGTGAAGCGGTTCCACGTGAGCTTGCCCCCGCCGCCGAACATGCCCGTCTTCAGGCCCATCGTCACCGACTCGAGCTTCACCGAGGGGTCCTTGTAGAGCCAGCCGCCAGCCTCCACGTCGATCTGCTCGCCCGCGCCGAGCTCCACGAGGAAGACGTTGCCGTGGCCGTGCAGCCAGACGAGCGCATCGCCGTCGGTGGCGCGGAACTTGTCCATGAAGAAGCCGCTGCCGCCGAGCACCATGTTCTGCACGCCCTTGATGCGTTCGAAGCTGTAGTCGAGGTTGTCGGTGGCGGCGATGAACTGGTGCTCGCGCACGTCAAGGCCCTCGCCCTGGCGCAGGTGCAGCGGGATGCACTGGCCCGGCGAGTCGCGCGAGAACGCGATGCGGCCGCTGCCCTTGGTGCGCGTCACGAAGAACTCAAGGCCCGCGATCTTGCGCTTGATCGCGCCCGGCAGCTTCTTCAGCTCGATATCGAGCTGCGTCTCCTTCCACAGCAGCACATGGTGCTCGAACATCACCGCGCGGTTGCTGATCTCGATCTGCAGCTCCGGCACCAGCTCGCCGCGCACGTGATAGGTCACGCCCGCGAAGCTCTCATCGTGGATCGCGCTCTTGATCTGCTCCGGCAGCTGCATCGCATCTCCTCTGCTCGATTGCTGGCTTCCGCGGCGCCCCGCCACGTGCAGGTCCCATTATCGGCAGCCCCCAGGGGGCGCGTTAGCCGGTCGGAGACATCGTGCCACGACCGCTCTTCCCGCTGCGACAGGCCGCCGGGAAGCTAGCGCTCCCGCAGGCGGAAAGCGCGCTAGACTTGGTTGCACCTCGCGCTTGGGCGGGGTTTTTCTTCGTCCCGGGCTGGCATCGCCGGCCTTCACACCCACCACGCAGGGATTTCACATGGCTCGCGGAGACGTTCGTATCGCTATCACCCTCGCCTGCGAGGAGTGCAAGCATCGCAACTATCAGACCAACAAGAGCAAGCGCAACAGCCCCGACCGGGTGTCGCTGCGCAAGTACTGCCGCTGGTGTCGTCACCACACCAGCCATCGGGAGACCCGCTAGCGCGGGAGCGCGCCTTGGCCCGTGACCGCAAACGTGCGAAGCAGCGAGCCGCGCGCCGTGGCGCATCACGGCCGAACGGCCTGCCCGGCTCGGGCGAGGGCAAGCGCGGCACGCCCGATGCCCAGGGCTCCCAGCTGACGCGCGCCGATCTGCCCGGGGCGCTTGAGCACATGGGGGACGTCGATGAGTTCGACGCTGCCCTCGTGCGCGGCGCCGGCGGCGTGCCCCTCCCCGAGGGCACCGAGACCCAGAGCCTTGAAGAAGCCACCGGGCTCAGCGACGGCGACGAGCAGGCCCCTGCGCTGGGCGCCGGTGAGGAGCCCATCTCCGCCGGTAACGGCAAGGGCGCCGGCATCACCTCCGCGCCCGTCCGCGCCCCCGCGCGCCCCGCGCGCTCCACGCAGTCGCTGCCCAAGCGCGCCGTCGCCTTCCTGCGCGCCTCCTGGGCAGAGCTCCAGCGCGTGCAGTGGCCCAACCGCGCGCAGGTCACGCAGGCCACCGCGGTAGTATTGGGCTTCGTCGCCGTCGCCGGCATCTACTTTGGCGTCGCCGATTACGTGGCCAAGGAAATTGTCGAAGCCATCCTCTAGGCTTCCCCGCCCGCGCTCCTTGCGCGCCAACCTCTAGGAGTCCCTTTCTTTCATGTTTCGCTGGTACGTCGTCAACACCTACTCCGGTCACGAGAACAAGGTCAAGCAGAACCTTGAGCACCGCGTCGTCTCGCTCGGGCAGCAGCGCGCGGTGCGCAATGTCGTGGTGCCCACCGAGTCCGTCTCGGAGATGAAAGACAACCAGAAGATCACCGTCGAGAAGCGCACCATGCCGGGCTATGTGCTCGTCAACATGGAGCTCAACGAGGATTCGTGGGGCGTCGTCAAGGGGACCCCGGGCGTCACCGGCTTCGTCGGCGCCTCCCAGGAGCCGGTGCCGCTGACGCAGCCCGAGGTCGACCGGCTGCTGCACAAGGAGGTCGCCACAGCGCCGCGCACGCGGGCGCAGTTCACGATCGGTGAGACGGTTAAGGTCGTGTCCGGGCCGCTCTCCGACTTCTCCGGTGAGATCTCTGAGATCAACGACGACGCCGCCAAGCTCAAGGTGCTCGTCTCGATCTTCGGGCGCGAGACCCCAGTTGAGGTCGGGTTTGATCAGGTGAAGAAGCTCTAGACAGTCCCTCGGACACGTTCATCCAATAAGCTGAGAAAACGAAATGGCAAAGAAAGTCCTCACAACCATCAAGCTCCAGGCCCGTGCCGGACAGGCCTCGCCTGCGCCGCCCGTCGGCCCTGCGCTGGGTCAGCACGGCATCAACATCATGGAGTTCTGCAAGGCCTTCAACGCGCAGACGCAGAGCGAAACGGGGACCATCATTCCCGTCGTCATCACGGTCTACGAGGATCGCTCCTTTACCTTCGTCACCAAGACACCCCCCGCCGCTGTGCTGATCCGCGAAAAGCTGCGCATCGAGAAAGGCTCCGGCGAGCCGCATCGCAACAAGGTCGGCAAGCTCACTCAGGTCCAGCTGCGCGAGATCGCAGAGCGCAAGCTGCCCGATCTGAACGCCCACGACGTCGAGCAGGCATCGAAGATCATCGCCGGCACCGCGCGCTCGATGGGCGTCGACGTGGAGGCTGCCTGATGCCCACGCACGAGGTGACCCGCTGATGGCCACGCATCACGGCAAGCGCTTCAAGGAGTCCTTGACGAAGGTCGACCGCGAGCACGAGTACCAGCCCGCGGAAGCGATCGCGCTCGTCAAGGACCTCTCGTCCACCAAGTTCGATGAGTCCATCGAGGTGCACGTGCGCACCGGCCTCAACGTGCGCCACGCCGATGAGCAGCTGCGCGGCACCATCGCGCTGCCCAATGGCCTCGGCAAGGAAGTCAAGATCGCCGTCTTCGCGCAGGGCGAGAAGGCCAAGGAAGCCGAAGCGGCCGGCGCCGATGTCGTCGGCGGCGAGGATCTGGCCAAGAAGATCCAGGAGGGCTTCGATGACTTCGATGTCGCCATCGCCACGCCTGATTTGATGTCGGTCGTGGGGCGGCTCGGGCGGATTCTTGGGCCTTCCGGCAAGATGCCCAATCCCAAGGTCGGCACCGTCACGATGGACGTCGCCAGGGCCGTCGAGGAGTCCAAGTCCGGCAAGGTCGAGTACCGCACCGACCGCACCGCGATTGTGCATCTCGTTATCGGCAAGGCATCCTTCGACGCGCGCCAGCTGCTTGAGAACTACGCCGCGGTCATCGAAGAGCTCATCCGTGCCAAGCCCTCTGTCGCCAAGGGGCGCTATCTGCGCACCGTCACGCTTGCTTCCACCATGGGACCCGGCGTCAAGGTCGATCCCAGTCGTACCCGCGATATCGTTTTGGAGGAGGGGGCTGTCGCCTGATTTCTCCTTTCTTTCTTTCTTTCTTTTCTTTTCCGGGAGAAAAGAAAGAAAGGAGCAAAGAAAGAAAAGAGCCGGGTCAGGGATCAGCTACTGAGACCGGATCGGCAACCAAAGACTCCCGGCGGTTCACGCGTAAGACCGGGATAGGAGCCATATGAACCGAGAGCAGAAGGCAGCGGCGATCGCTGAGATCGCCGAGAACATCAACGAATCGCAGGCCATCTTCGCGGTCGACTACCGCGGCATCTCCGTGCCCCAGGTAGCCGAGCTGCGCGCCAAGCTGCGCGAGGCCGACGCGAGCTTCCGCGTGGTCAAGAACTCATTGACCGAACGCGCCGCCGATGAGACCGGCGCCGCCGATCTGAAGCCCTACCTGCAGGGCCCAACCGCATTGACCTTCGTGCGCGGCGATGCCGCCCTGGCCGCCAAGGCCGTCGCCGACTACGCCCGCGTCACGCAGCTGTTGCCCTTCAAGGGCGGGCTCATGGACGGGGGCGTGGTGGACGCCGAGCAGATCCGCGCCATCTCCCGCCTGCCCTCGCGCGAAGTGCTCTACGGCCAGCTCGTGGGCATCGTCGCCTCGCCGGTCAGCGGGCTCGTCAGGACGCTTAACGCTCTCATCAGTGGCCTTGCCGTGGCCCTCGGCCAGGTGCAGGAGCAGAAGGCCGCTGCTCCCCAGGCTGCGGCACCCGAGGCCGCGGCAGCACCCGAGGACTCAACCCCAACTTCAACTTCAACAACCCCGGAGGACTGAAAGACATGGCAACCAGCACACAGGATTGGATTGAGGAGCTGAAGGGCATTTCGGTGCTCGAGCTCGCGGAGCGCATCAAAGCGCTCGAGGAGGAGTTCGGCGTCTCGGCGGCGGCTGTCGCAGCGCCCGTAGCTGCTGCGCCCGGCGGCGGCGGTGGCGAGGCCGGCGGCGGCGAGGAAGAAAGCTCGACCGTCGACGTGGTCCTCACGGCCGCGGGCGACAAGAAGATCCAGGTCATCAAGGTCGTGCGCGCCGCGACCGGTCTGGGCCTGAAGGAGGCCAAGGCGCTCGTGGACGAGGCCCCCAAGCCGGTCAAGGAGGGCATCGAGCGCGAGGAGGCCGACAAGCTCAAGCAGGAACTGGAGGAGGCCGGCGGCTCCGTCGAGGTCAAGTAGGGCCGAGCCGCATGAGCAGCGTCAGGAGCCTCGGGGTCGCCCGGGGCTCCTCTTTATGTGCGCTTCACAAAAACGCTCTCCATCCGGTAGAATGCCGCTCGCTGGCCGATAGCCGCAGCCGCCCACCGACGCAGAGACCGCGCCACATACGCGGGATCGAGAGGGCGGGGTCCGTGAGCGCTGGCTGCCCCCTTGAGGGCGACGATAGCCTGTGCTATCTTTGGTGGTCGCGCCTCGGCGCCCTCGTGTTCACCTCGTCTCGCCGCTTGTCGTCCCCGGTCTGACCGTCTCGTCTCTGTCCGTCTCTAGCCTCGAAGGAGTCGTTCCTTGGCTGCTGCTGATGCCCTCCGGACGCGCCGCACTTTCGCGCGTCTGTCCAAGTCTGTCGACGTACCCAACCTGATCGATATCCAGCGCCGCTCGTTTACGTGGCTGACCGACCCCCAGAAGGGGGGGCTGCGCGAGACGATCGATGACATCTCGCCGATTGAGGACTACACCGGCAACCTCGCGGTGCAGTTCGGCGAGTTCACCTTCGATGAGCCGGTCGCATCGCTGGAGCAGTGTCGTGAGAAGGATCTGACGTATGCGCGGCCGCTGACGGTCACCGTCGCTTTCATCAACCGCGAGACGGGCGAGATCCGCGAGCAGTCGGTGTTCATGGGCGACTTCCCGTGGATGACCGAGCGCGGCACGTTCGTCATCAACGGCACCGAGCGCGTCGTCGTCACGCAGCTCGTGCGCTCCCCGGGTGCGTACCTGATGGAGCCCAAGGACCGTGAGAAGCAGGTGTTCATCGCCAACCTGATGCCGGCGCGCGGCTCGTGGCTTGAGCTTGAGATCGACAAGAAGGGCAAGGTGTTCGTGCGCATCGACCGCAAGCGCAAGCTGCCGGTGACGGTGCTGTTGCGCGCGATGGGCTACGCGACGGATGAGGAGATCCTGCGGCTGTTCGAGAACTCGCTGTATATCCGCAACACGATCGAGGCCGACACCGAAGCGACGCGCACCGAAGAGGGCGCGCTGATCGAGCTGTTCAAGAAGCAGCGTCCGGGCGAGCCGCCGAGCGTTGATAACGCCAAGGCGCTCTTGAACCAGCTGTTCTTCGACCCCAAGCGCTACGACCTCACGCGCGTCGGTCGTTACAAGC
>DATBPO010000043.1:0-3914 GCA_036561265.1 Solirubrobacteraceae bacterium
TCACCAGCAGCACGTCCTCGCCGTTTAGATGACCCATGGCGTCGATCACGACGTCGTTGCGCTTGCGCGGGTGAAAGCGCGAGATGCAGCCCATGACGAGCGTGTCGTCGCTGACGCCCCACGCGCGACGCAGCTCAGAGCGGCCGAGGTGGCCGAAGCCGACGGACTCGACATCGACGAGATTGGGCACCACCTCGACCTTCTCAGCGGGCACGCCGGTCTGCACAATCGAGCGCTTGGTGCCCTGTGAGATGGCGATGATGCGCGCCGCACGGCGCGCGGCGAGGGCATAGAGCAGGCGCGCGGGGCCATGGCGCAGCTGGGCGGGCACGGGACCCCACTCGGCCCACACGATCTCGCCGGTGAGGCGCTTGGGCAAAAGGGCGCACAGCAGCTGCTCCTTCTTGAAGTGCAGGAGCAGCACGCCGATTGGCTGCTCGGCGCGCAGCGCACGCGCGATACGCCACAGAATCAGGGGCGTGCGTGGCAGTACACGCGCGAGCGAGCGACTGCCGAGCTTGGGACCGAGATCGACGACGCGCACGGGCACGTCGGTGTCGGCCGCGAGGTCGGGGAGGTTGGTGAGCAGCACCACGTCGTGCCCCCGCGCGGCGAGCGCCGCGAGCAGGTCGACGTTGGCGTACTCCGCCCCCCCGCGCTCAGTTGTCGTCTGCAGCGAGACGATGCGATTTTGCCGCACATTGCGATGATAATGGCCGCATTGGCCCCACGGCGGCAATCTCTCATCGGATGTATGTGGATTCGCTTAGAGGAAGCCCTCAGGTGGTGCGAATGATCAGCACCGAGCAGGGCGCGTGGTGGGAGACCTTGTTGGGCACCGAGCCCAGCAGGAAGCGCTTGGCTCCCGTCATGCCCTTGTTGCCCACGACGATCAGATCTGCGCCCCGCTCCTCAGCCACATCGAGGATCGCATCGGCAGGGTCACCCTGGCGGGAGTAGATGGTGACGCTCACCCCGGCCGCGCGCGCCGGCTCAGCGGCGGCTTCAAGCGTGGCATCGACATCCTCGCGCGGATTGATCGCCCATTCCAGTTCCTCAGGCGTGTCGCGGCGCTCTTCGCGCAGGCGTTGCGCGGGCACGGGCTCATAGGCGCTGACGATCTCAAGCGTCGCTCCCACGGCGCCGGCGAGATCGGTGGCCTGGCGCACGGCCTGAGTGGCGGTGTCCGAACCGTCGGTGCCCACCACGATCGACTTGAACATCGTCCCCTCCTAGCGCGCTTGATCTGAAGGCCGTGCCGGGTGGCCGACCGCGACGATCATACCCGGCCGGGGCGGCATCCTCAGGACGAACTCGCCGGGCGGCGTTGCAGCCGGGCGTGCGACCCCGGGCGGGAGGCGCCCTTATCGTGTCAGGCCCCGTGATCGATCTGCACTCCCATGTGTTGCCCGGCATCGACGACGGTCCCCCCAGCATCGAGGGGTCCGTCGAGCTCGCGCGCGCCGTGGCGCAAGGCGGCACGCAGACGCTGCTGGCCACACCCCACGTGAGCTGGCGCTACCCCAACACTTCCGCCACGATCGCACCGCTGGTGGAGCAGGTCAACGCGCAGCTGGTCGCTGAGGGCATCGCGCTCCAGGTCCTGCCGGGCGCGGAGATCGCGATGACGCGCGCCGCCGAGCTCGACCCCGCAGAGCTCTCACGGCTGACGCTGGGCGGCGGGGAATGGCTTTTGATCGAGTGCCCCTTCACGCCCGTGGCCACCGGCATGGACGCGCTGGTGCTCGACCTGCAGCGCCGCGGACACCGCGTCGTGCTGGCCCACCCCGAGCGCTGCCCGGCCTTTCACCGCGACCGCCGTCCGCTTGAGATGCTCGTGCACGGCGGGGTGCTCACCTCGATCACCGCGGGCTCGCTGGTGGGGCGCTTCGGCGGCGAGGTTCAGCGCTTTGCCATGCAGCTAGTGCGCGAGGACCTCGTGCACAATGTGGCCTCCGACACGCACGACACCGAGCGCCGCGCGCCGGGTATGGCGGCCGAGATAGAGCAGGCCGGGCTGGGGGAGCTGAGCGAGTGGCTCACCTGTGAGGTTCCGCGTGCGATTCTCGACGGCCGCTCGATCCCGCCGCGGCCGGAGCTGACGGTCCCGCTCAAGCGAGCTTCACGATGGCGATCACCATTCCGATGAGCACGAACACGATGATCGCCGCCTGCATCCAGATCCAAGTGGGGGACATAGGGGCCTGGAACAGCCTACTGTGTAGGGAATGCGCCAACGCCTCTTAGCAGCGCTCGTGCTCGCCCTGTGCGCAGCAACAGGCTCCTCCAGTGCCAGCGCGGCTCCCCTGGGGGGCGTCAATATTGTGGGCATCGGCCCCGGCGTGACGGCGGCGAAGATCGACAGCGCGATCGCTTCGGCCAAGGCGCTGCACGCCAAGATCGTGCGCACGGAGGTGCCGTGGTCGACGCTCGAACCCCGCACACAAGGCACGATCGACCTGGGCATGCTGGCGCTCACGGATCGCCTCCTAAACGCCGCCGCCGCAGCGGGCATCAGGGTGGTGATGACCGTCGACAGCACACCCTGCTGGGACTCCACCGCCCCAGCGGCACTGCAGAGCAGCTGCACCCCCGCGCGCTCCACACAGGCCAACGCCTGGCCCCCGCGCGACCCCGCGCCCTACGGCACCATCACCGCCTTCCTCGCGCAGCGCTACGGCGCCAAGCTCGCCGCCATCGAGGTGTGGAACGAGCCCGATCAGGCCAACCAGGACTACCTGGCGGGCCCCGAAAAGCCCCAGCACTACGCCGCCATACTGCACGCGGCGTATCCCGCGATCAAGCAGGCCAGCCCTGCCACGCCGGTGCTCGCGGGCTCGCTGGTGGGTTCCAATGGCGCCTTCCTCAAGGCCCTCTACGCCGCGGGGATCAAGGGCTTCTACGACGGCCTCTCGGTGCACTTCTACAACCTCGTGCTGGGCTCCATCCGCTCGATCCGCGAAGTGCAGAGCGCAAACGGCGACGCAAAGCCCCTGTGGCTGGACGAGTTCGGCTGGAGCTCGTGCTGGCCGCGCCAGCGCACACAGCAGGAACAGGGCTGCGTCACGGCCCAGACCCAAGGCGCCAACCTCGCAAGCGTCATCCGCTCGCTCGCGCGCACCCCCTACGTGGCGGCCGAGTCGGTCTACAAGCTGCAGGGCAGCCTGCGTGAAGACTTCGGCGTGCTCACTGAAAACGGCACGCGCAAGCCGGCTTTCGCCCCGCTCGCACAGGTGCTAGCGGCGCCCACCGCCGGCAGGATCAGCCCTGTGACCCTTAGCCTGCGCGCAAGCCACGGCCGCCTGCTCGCCAGCGGCGCGGGCCCGGTGGGTGACTTCATGGGCCTGCAAGCCTTCCGCGGCACCACCCTGCGCTACCGCGCCCTCTTTACGCTCGACCGCTTCAACCGCTACGCGCTGAAGCTCCCCAAGGCGCTCGGCACCCACGGCCTACGCGTGCGCGTCTTTCAATACTGGGCCGGCGTAAGGCGTGGCGCGCAGCGCAGCATCTGAGCGCGGTCCGTACCTACGTGAGCGCCGGTCCGCACCTACGGTGCTAGCGACTACGGTGCCCGCGCGCCACACGCCCGCCGTGCGCACGCTTGCGCTTGGACTTCTTGGGCGGGTGCTTGTGATGCTTCCTGGGCGGCTTGTACTTCGGGTTTTTCACCGGAGGGAAGACGGGGATCGGAACGAGGCCCAGCGTGGGCGGATTGAAGATCTGCTGGGGGAAGGTCGTCGTGGTGAACGTGCGATCAAGACCGACGGTAGTGCCGGCTGCGTTCACGGCCACAAGGCGATAGTGGTAGACGGTGCCCGGCAGGAGGTTGCCGGCGGCGACGCTGGCAGGCACGGAGCCGCCTTCGCGGCCGGCTTCGCCTCCGTAGATCTGTGTCCCGTAGGCGGTGCTCAGGC
>DATBPO010000044.1:0-5351 GCA_036561265.1 Solirubrobacteraceae bacterium
TGGACATGGAGAACGCCTCCGCCCTCTCGATCGGCTTTCCCCCCCACGGCCACGGCTTCGGGCTGGGCTGGGAGTGGCCCTGGATCCTGCCCACCGAGGAGCGCCTGCTCCAGCCCGGCATGTGCCTGGCGGTGGAGGCCATGCCTACCCAGCCCGGCCTCGGCTCCTCTTACTTCGAGCAGGATCTGATCGTCACCGCCGGGGGCTGCGAAGTGCTCACGCGCACGCGCCAACGCTGGTGGTGAGGCACTCCGTCTCCACCTGAGCTGCCGGCCGCCTGAGACACAGGGCAAGTGCCGCACCACGCCTCGTGCACGATCGCCGGCGGGCTTGTTTGACCACGTTGCCTCGGTGTGGTATGCCATTTGGCTTGATGCATCGATTCTAATGCAACAAATCAATTTTTGGCATCCAACCTCGCCTTGAAAGGAGATTTATCATGCCAATATCGAACGATGGACCGCCACCCCGAAAATCGCCGGACGCCGCTGGAGAGGACGCCGCATCCGGGCCCCCGAACGAGAGTGGAGGGAGTTCCGCCTCCGGGCCGCCTGACGGCAGCCGGCGAGCCGCATTCAGGGTCAAGATCGAGCTGGGCCTGATGACGCTTGCGGCGGTGACGATCATCTACCTGCTGGGCACGATCAGTTCCACGACCGCGTCCGGGGGCAACGCTTCTCCTGACTCGCAGATCGAAGCACTGACGCGTATGGGAATATCGCCCGAGCGAGCCAGCCAGGCCATCGCGGTGCAGAGCGAAGTCGCAAGCATCGAACTCGGCAACAAGATCGTTGCCGCTCTGGGAGACTCTTATGCCGGGGTCTGGTTCCAGCCGGCGGAGGCCAAGTTCTACATCGGCGTCACCTCGCCCGCCAGCCGCCGAACGGCCGAACAGGTTCTCGCCACGTCCGGGGTCGCGCCGGGCAGTGTCGTCATACAGCAGGTGCGCTCGACTTGGCGCGAACTCGTCGCGGCCCAGGAACAGTGGAACAAAGAGCATGCAACATTACAAGAGAATCGACAGGCCTCAACCGGCATCCTCCCCCAGAACAACGCCCTACGGATTGAACTGAGCTCGTCTACCCCCGCTGCCGAACGCAGCGCACTGGAAAACGAGGCGACCACGGCGCCCGTCAATATCCTAATCAGTGTCGTGCCGCCCGAATCCTTCAACGACACGCCGAAGGCAAAGAAGACCTGCAGTGCGGGCGCCTTTGTAAAAAAGACCGCCTACTGTGAAGAAGCGATCACATCTGGTGTGGGCATCATCTTCGAACCGGGGACTAAACCTGAATGCACGGCAGGCCCAATGCTGATCTCGGGGCGCGAAACATACATGCTCACAGCTGGTCACTGTTTTGATACACCCACGGTGGCGACAGGAGCTTCCGTCATCAAAGGCGTCAAGTCCAAGTTCACCGCTGGTGGCGCACGGGAAATCGGCAATGAAGTCGCGTGGTATTGGAACACTGAACGTGATATGGCCGCCGTAAAAGTGAAATCGCCATCGGGTGAAATGTCTGAAGCCTTGCCAATTCCTGTGCCTGCTCTCATGGCGGAATGGGGTCTTGCCAATCCAGTCACACCTCACGCCGTCAACGGTCAGGAAAAAGCCGAAGGCGTCGCCGCGGGACAGACGGTCTGCCACGAGGGTATGACAAGCGGTGAACATTGCGGTGTGATCAAAGCTCTCAACGTGCGGGTAAACACTGAAGAAACGCCGGCAACAGAACACCTGATTGAAACCACGACATGCTCGGACTTTGGCGATAGTGGTGGTCCCTACTTCTTCCGCAACAAAGCCGGGGAAATATTCATGCTGGGGACCGAAGTGGCCTCATCCGGAAACTGCCAAGGCGCGACTTCTTTCCGTACGAAGTTTGAGCCTTTGGTGGGTATGCAAGGCACTCTAGAAAAATTTGGCATTCTGAATACCTTCACCGGAAAGCCGCTGCTCACCACCGCCAACGAAAAACGACCATGACAGGAAAGTCAGTGCCGGCTATCCCGAACCTCTGACCCTACCCCCCCGCCACTGCGCCGCCGCGGTCGCCATCCGGGCCGCGGCACGCAGTCGAGCAGCAGACGCGTGTAGGGGTCCGCTGGGGATGTCAGGATCTGCTCGGTGGCGCCGCGCTCGACCACGCGCCCCCGGCGCAGCACGATCACCTCCTCGCTCACGCGACGCACAACGGCGAGGTCGTGGGAGATGAAGACGTAGGAGGTGCCGGTCCTGGCGCGGATGCCGGCGAGCAGGTCGAGGATCTGGGCCTGCGTCGCAACGTCCAGCGAGGAGACGGCCTCGTCAAGCACGAGCAGGCGCGGCTGCACGGCCAGGGCGCGGGCCAGGGCTGCCCGCTGGCGCTCGCCGCCGGAGAGGGCGCGCGGCAGTGCGCGGGCGTGCTCCTGCTTCAGTCCCACGCTGTCGAGCAGCTCAGCCACGCGTCGGCGGCGCTCTTCGGGAGTGGGGTGGAAGTGCAGGTCAAGCGCCTCGCCCAGCGCATCGCCCACGCGCTGGCGCGGATCGAGCGAGGAGTAGTTGTCCTGGAAGACGATCTGCGCCTCGCGCCCACGGGCCCGTCGCTCGCGCGCACCGCGGGCAGGCCGGCTGCGCACGTGACCCAAGACCACGATCGCACCCGCGCTGGGCTCCTGCAGGCCCACGATCATGCGCGCGATCGTCGTCTTGCCCGAGCCCGACTCGCCGACGATTGCCAGCGAGCCGCCGAGCGGAACCGCGAAGGAGACGTCGTCCACCGCGAGGAAGTCGCCGAAGGCCCGGCGCAGGCCGGAGACCTCCAACACGGGGGGCTCAGGTGTGAAGAGGGCGTCGGCGGCGCCTGGAGTTGGGGCTCGGGTCGGACCGGATGCCGAGCCGACGCCGGACTGAGCGGCGGCCTCGGTGTGTGTCGCGACGGATGGCGCCGCAGGCGGCTGGCGCAGCAGATCCCCCCGCGTAACCGGCCGCTCGTCGACGATCACCCCGTCGCGCATCACGACCGTGCGCTCGCAAACCGCAGCGGCGAGATCGAGGTCGTGCGTGATGAACAGCAACGCCAGTCCGCGCACGCGTCGCACCTCGTCCAGCATCGCCATCACCTCCGACTGGGTGGTCACGTCGAGCGCGGTCGTGGGCTCGTCGGCGATCAGCAGCTTCGGCTCGCACGCCAGCGCCGCCGCGATCATCACGCGCTGCAGCTGCCCGCCGGAGAGCTCGTGCGGGTACTGACGCAGGCGCCGCTCGGGTTCCTCCACCCCCGTTTCGCCGAGCAGGCGCGTGACCTTCGCTGTCGCCTCGTCCCGAGCCACGCCCTGCGTGAGTACCAGCGCCTCGGTCAAGAAGTCGCCGATGCGTCGTACGGGATTGATGTGCGTGCGTGGGTCCTGGAAGACCATCGCCACGTCACCAGCGCGGTAGCGCAGCAGCCCCGCGCGATCGAGCTCGAGCACCGAGCGCCCGGCGAAGCGGATCGCGCCACCCACATAAGCACCGGGCGGGAGCAGGCGCACGATTGCGCGCGCCGTCATCGTCTTGCCCGAGCCCGAGGCACCGACGAGGCCCACGGCCTCGCCCTCGGCTACCTGTAGCGAGACGTCGCGCAGAGCCTCCACCGCCCCGTCACCTGCGGGCAGGACTACACGCAGGCGCTCCACTTCGAGCAGCGCACTCATGACTGGGGGCCCGCCCGCCCCGGCTCCTGGTAGGCCCCCTGGGGGCGGGCAGACTCCAGGCGCCCCGGCTCCGATCCCGCGGGCTCCCGAGCGTTTCGATCTCCCAGCTGGCGCCCCAGCACCATCACGCAGAGCACGACGAGCACCAGCGCGATCCCCGGATACAGGGCCTCGGCGGAGTGCCCGGCGAGGATCGCGGGACGGCCCTCGGCGACCATCAACCCCCAGTCGCTGACGGGAGGCTGCTGGCCGAGGCCCAGGAAGGAGATCGCGGCGAGGTCGATCGTGGCGTAGCCAAACATCACCGTCGTCTGCGCCACGATCAGCGGCCACACATTGGGCAGTAGGTGACGCCAGACGATGCGCCGCGCCGGCAGCCCCAGCACGCTGGCGGCGGCGATGTAGGGCAGCTCGCGTTCGCGCAATGCGCTTGAGCGCACGATGCGCGCCATGATCGGCGTGTAGGCGATGCCGATCGCCAGCATCGGCGCGATGAGGCCGACGCCGAACACGGCCACCGCGATGATCGCCAGCAGCAGGCCGGGGAAGGCGAAGAGCACGTCGATCACCGCCGAGAGGCCCGTGTCAACCCAGCCGCCGAACCACGCCGCGGTGAGCGCGATCGAGACCCCCAGCGCGAGCGCCAGGGCGATCACGCCCAACGGTCCCAAAAGACTTGAACGCGCCCCGAACATGACACGCGAGAGGATGTCCCGCCCCGAGGCGTCCGTCCCCAGCGGGTGTTCGAGCGACGGCCCCAGGTATGCGCCCGACAGGTTCACCTCCGTCGGCGAGTGCGGCGCCAGCAGCGGCGCGAACACCGCCACCAGCACCACCAGCGCTAGGAAGATCAGGCAGGCAGTCGCAACCCGATCGCGCCGTGCAGCCCGCAGCAACGCACGCGTGCTCGCGGCCGGCCTGGACAGGCGCGGCGCGTCCGTTGGCTGCGCCGGCGTCATCGGCTCCTCCGCAGGCGCGGGTCGAGCAGCAGATAGAGCACATCCACCACCGCGTTCACCACCACATAGACGACGACCAGGATCAAGCAGATCCCCTGCACGACCGGGAAGTCGTTGTTCGTCACCGACTGCACCAGGTAAGCGCCGATGCCCGGCAGTTCGTAGGCGGTCTCCACCACCGCCACGCCCGCCACGAGGCTTGCGACCGTGATGCCCGAAACCGTCACAACCGGGATCAGCGCATTGCGAACCACGTGGCGGCGAATCACAAGGCTCTCGCGCAGACCGCGACCGCGCGCGGTGTCGCTGTGGTCCGAGCCCATCTCCACCCGCACCGCCGTCCGGGTGATCAGGGCCACGTACGCCACCAGCCCGAGCGCCAGCGAGATCGCCGGCAGCGTCAGGTGCCACAGGCGATCGGCGAATCCTTCGCCGGCCCCATACACCGGAAACCACCCCAGCTTGAGCGCAAAATAGTTGATCAGGATCGTCGCGACCACGAACGAGGGAATCGCCATGCCGATCGTGACCGCCGTCAGGATCACGCCATCGGTGCGCCGCCCCCGCACGCCGGCAAGCACCCCCAGCAGGATGCCCCCGACGACGATCAGGAAGGCCCCCATCGCCACCAGCGTAAACGTCACCCCCACGCGCGGCGAGAGCAGCGTGGTGACAGGTTCGCGCGTGATCGCCGAGCGCCCCAGATCGCCATGCAGTATC
>DATBPO010000045.1:0-20051 GCA_036561265.1 Solirubrobacteraceae bacterium
GGGAGGGATCGGCTGCTCTGCCGAGATCGGAGGCCCCAGCACCCAAATGCGTCGATCGCCGTAGTCGAGAAAACCCGCCCGATACAGGCCAACGGACTGAACGCCGGCGACGCGTGCAATCTCGCCTGCGGCCACGGGCTGAAATGGAGTGGTCGCGAGCACATTCTGAGAACCGGATGGGCTCACCCAGATGTCGGCCACCGACGCAAGATCATGTGAGGAGCGGTCCAGCCCGCGCTGGAGATTCATATGGGCCCCTTGAATCGCAACACTGCCGAAGATGGCGATTGCTCCCGTTGCCGCAATTGCGAGCGACCTGGCTCGATTGGCTCGCGAGCGCAGCTCGATGACTGCGAGGTAAGGCGCGGCGCCTTTGATTGGTTGTTGGAGTCGCTCGAAGGCAAGCACGATCCCCTGAACCAGACTTGGCAGGAGCAGCAGCAGCGCTCCAACCAGGCTCACGATGCCCACGATTGCGGCCTGGGGCAGTGCCAGCAGGATGACAGTCGTGATCGTAAGACAGGCCAAGCCCGCGGTGAGCATGGCATTTGGGCGATTGCGTTTGGGCGGAGTCGAAGGCGCTGTCAGCGACAGGCGAGCAAATACATCCGCCCACATCGGTACCAGCACACCGACACACGCGGCGAACAGCCCTCCCCCCACTGCGATTGCGACGCTCTGCCATGTGACAACTCTCTGTCCGCCAACTGAGAATGCAAACGACAGGTACCCAGGGTTCTGGTGGAATAGCGCGACCGACAATAGATCGCCAAGCGCCAGCCCCAAAAGCGAGGCAACGACACCGAGGATCAGCCCGTCGAGTAGCAGCACCGCGAGGATCGTGCGGCGGGGATAGCCATCCAGACGCAGATCGTCGACAAGCAGCCGACGCTGGGGGACCGTCAGGAGGATCGCGTTAAACGCGAACAGGAAGCCGACCAGCGCGCAGATCGCAGAGAACAGGAGCGCCGACTGGTTTGCCGGTCCCGCGGCCTGCCCAAACAGCGTGGCGTCGAAGTTGGC
Organism: Solirubrobacteraceae bacterium; assembly: GCA_036561265.1. GTDB lineage: Bacteria > Actinomycetota > Thermoleophilia > Solirubrobacterales > Solirubrobacteraceae > Palsa-744. The sequence continues at coordinate 1,024 of DATBPO010000045.1, forward strand.
CGGCAGGACGTTGAGGGTTCCCGCCGCCAGGCGCGTCAGCCCCGCGCGCACTTCGCGGTCGCGGCCGGGGGCGGGCTTGACGAAGATTCTGCTCACACGACCCCTCAGCCCGGAGAGCTGCTGAGCGTAGGCCAGCGGCGCGATCGCCACGGGGCTGTCGATGAGCACGCCGATGTCGCTGCGCAGCAGCTCGGCGCCGAGAAAGCCACCGACGACGCGGTTTGCGATCTGCAGCCGGACGGGACTGAGCGAGAGCAGGCCCATCGACTGCGCGATCGGCGCGGGCAGCGCAAATGCCTGCTGGTGGGCCAGCTGTGTGGCGGTGAAGTGGTGCAGGAGTGGACCGGCCGTGCGCGCAAAGCTGGGGTCGGTGCCGATCAGATCCACCGAGCGCTGGCCTTTGGGGCCGAGCACGTTGGCCTTCACTTCGAGGACCGGCTCGGCCGTGCGCACGCCGGGGAGACTCTGCACCTCACCGAGCATGCGCTGATCGAAGCCTTCGGGGCTGCGGGCCGCGAGCTGAAAGCGCATATCCCCGACGATTCCCTGAGTGAGCTGCCGCACAGAGCTATTTAGGCTGGTGCTGGCGATCTGGGAGGCAAACAGCAAAGCCACGCCTACGGCGATCCCTGTGATCGCAAACAGCTCCTGCACGATACGAGTGCGTAGGCGTAGGCGATAGAGCAGCAGGATGCTCGAGAGCTTCATCGCCTTTGCGGGCCTCCGCCGCCGGTAGCTGGCACAGGTATTGAACCCAGACCCCAGACCGACGGCTGGAACATTCCGGCGGCTCCCATCCCCTCAGCCAGCATCGACGGACACCAGCCGCGAGGCGGGCTCCTCGTCCTGCAAACGCCCGTCGCGCAGGGTGAGTACGCGATCCGCGTAGGCGGCGGCCTGGGGATCGTGGGTGACGAGCACCACCGTCAGCCGGCGCTCGCGGCAGACGCCTGTCAACAGCTGCAGCACTTCCTGCCCGCGACGGCTGTCGAGGCTGCCGGTGGGCTCGTCAGCCAGCACCAGCTTCGGGTCGGTGGATAGCGCACGGGCGATCAGCACGCGCTGGCGCTCGCCCATCGAGAGCTGGTCGGGACGGTGGCGCAGGCGATCCTCGAGACCCAGCTTGTCCATCAGCGGAGTCACCTTTTCGCGCGCCTCGCGGGCGCGCATTCCCAGCCCCAGCAGCTTCAGCGCGGCGTTGTCGAGCGCGCTGACTCCCGGTGTGAGATTGAGTGTCTGACGCACGAAGCCCAGCTCGCGTAAGCGATAGCGCGCGGCGTCCTGCTCGGAAAGCCTCGATATCTCACGACCATCGAGCACGATCGAGCCGCTATCGGGGCGCAGCAGCGCCGCGATCAGGAGCAGCAGCGTTGACTTGCCCGATCCACTGGGCCCGTAAAGCGCAATGAGTTCTCCCTGCTTGACTCTCAGGGAGACCCCATCCACGGCGTGTACGGGCTCGCCCTCTCCGATGGAGTAGTGCTTGACGATCTCGTCCAGCTCCAGCACGGCGCCTCTAAGCTGACTGTTCGCGGCCGCGCAGCTGGATAACCTTGCCGGGCTGCGCTTCCTCGGGGGACAGCGGCGGCTCGGGGGCTTCGCTCGGCGGCAGTGCGAGGCGCCCACCGCTCAGCGACGCGATGTGGTGCGCGCGCATCACTGCAGGCATGTCGGGGACGGTGATGAGCAGCGCCATGCCTTCGTCGTCTGCCAGCGAACGCAGCAGCTGGGTCACCTGCTCGCGCTCGATCACGTCGAGATTCGCGGTGGGGTCGTCGACCAGCAGCAGCTTCGGTGCACGTACGATCCCGTGGGCGATGGAGATCAGCGAGCGCTCGCCGTCGGAGAGGCTGCTCCAGTGCTGCCCAGCGCATTCGGACATGCCCACGCGCTCCAGCGCCTCCCTGGCCAGGCTGTACGCCTCACGGCGCCCGCGCGCTGCCAGCCGCGGCAGGGCGACGTAGTCGAGCATGCGCAGCTCGCTCTTGGGGCCCGCACGCCTGACCCAGCCGATGCGCTCGAGCATCAGGCGCGTGTGCTCGGCCTCGCGCAGGCCGGCCATGTCGACGCCCTCGAAGCGCACGACGCCCTGATCGGGGCGCTCCAGACGCGCGGCTATCTTCAGCAGCGTGGTCTTGCCCACACCGCGTTTGCCCCACACCGCCACCAGCTGGCCGGCGCCCACGTCAAGCGTCACATCCTTGAGCACCCTTACGCGGTGCGGTCCCCGCAGGTAGCTCTTGCCGACACCTTCCAGCGAGAGCAGTGCGCTCATCTCAGGCTTCCCGATGTCGCCGGCTCGCGTACTGCACGCCCGCGCCCAGGCCCGTGCCCGCCAGCGGCTCGCCGGGACTCGCGTCTCGCAGACTCCCATCCAGCTTCGCCGCTCGCTCGGCGCGACTTGCGTCCTGGTGGCTCACAGCCATGTTCTCCAGCGATTCGCGCACCCCCTGCAGCCAGCCCAGGCGCGCCTCCCAGAAGGCCAGCTCGGCGTCCCTGATCATCACCATCACCAGCCCCGACCAGCGGCTGGGGTCGGGAGACCTGATCCGTTCGAAGGACTTCTTTAGCTCCTGCACACGGCTCAGGCAGAACAGCTCCTGGCCGTATACCAACTCGATCATACGCGGCAGATTCTGCGGCTGGCACAGCGCGATCTTCATATGCAACTCGTCGCGCAGCGGGGGGGCCGAGGAGGAGGCAAACAGCCACTGCTCGAAGTGACGTACACCCTCGTCGGTGGCCTCATATGAGGCTTCCGCACACGAGCGCACGAGGCCCTCACGTTCCAGGCGGGCAAGGGCAGAGTAGACGTTGGAGTCCACGAACTCGGCCGAGGACAGACGCTGACGCAGTTTGGCCGTCAAGCGGTGAGCGGGGCTTGGCTCCTCGATGACCAAGCCCAGTACTGCGATCTTTGCCGACATCTCTTTGTGCGCTCCCTCGCGGGGTCTTTACCAGGGTTTTGACGACGGTACACCATTTACCGTCCGAGTGCCGCCTTAAGCTGAACTATTCAGATAGGCTGGCGTATCGATCGATGGGATAGGTCCGGACGCGGAAGCTTAACGTAGCTGGTGTACGTCCTGGTGTTGTGTTTCCGACACGCCGAGCTGCCGGCCGCCTGACACCACGCCCTCCGGCTCTCTGACACGTGTCTGCAAGCTCTCTCAGGTGATGCCCAGGCGATCCAAGAGGCCCTCGTCGGCGCGCCACTCGCGCCTCACGCGCACGCCGAGATCGAGGTGCACCGCTCCGCCGGTCTCGCGTTCGAGCTCTCGGCGGGCAGCGCTGCCCACGGCTTTGATCATGCGCCCGTGGGCACCGATGACGATGCCTTTCTGGGACTCGCTCTCAACCCAGATTAGCGCCCTTATCCGCGTTAGATCTACCCGCGGGCGTTCGATCTCCTCGACCACGACCTCCACCGCGTGGGGCACCTCCTGGAAGGTGCGCCTGATGAGGGCCTCGCGGATCAGCTCGGCCAGGAGCACTGCTTGGGGCTGATCGGAGTGCTGGGCGGCATCGAACATAAAAGGACCCGCGGGCATGAGCGCCGCGAGATGCTCCACGAGCTCGCCCACGCCCACGCCGGTGCGGGCGGAGATGGGAAAGACATCCCCCACCCCCTCAAGCTCTGCGGCCTGCGTAAGCGCCTGCACCGTCTGTGCACGGTTGAGGCGGTCGATCTTGTTGACAGCCACGGTCACCGGCGCCTGTGCCTGCGCCTGTGCGAGGGTCGCTGCGATGTAACGGTCCCCCGCTCCAACCCCCTGTTCGCCAGAGAGCACCAGCAAAGCGGCGTCGGCGTCGGCGAGCTCCTGTTTCACCCGTGCAGCCATACGCGCGGTAAGGGCATCGCGCGGTCGCTGCACCCCGGGCAGGTCCACTAGCACGAGCTGGCACTCCCCTTGCGTCCAGACACCCCGGATCGCGCGGCGCGTGGTCTGTGGGCGATCGGAGACGATCGCCACCTTGTCCCCCACGACGGCGTTGATCAGCGTCGACTTGCCCACGTTGGGGCGGCCCGCAAGGGCCACAAAACCGCTGCGGGTACTCACGCCGGCGTGGCCTTGCCACTCGTGCCGAGCCCCGAATCCCTAGCGCGGCCTGGGTCTCCGGCTCCATCGGCGGCATCGTTTTGCGGGTCGATGACCTCCCAGCGCAGGATCTCGGCCTGCAAGGCCAGCATCTCCCCTGCATCGGTCTCATGATCCATCCCCACCAGATGCAGCACGCCGTGAACGACTGCCTCGCGTATATCCTCGGTGTGTTCGGGACAGATCACCACATCCCCCAGCTCACGCGGTGGGGGCGGGGCGAGCGGGGACCCAAGCAATGTCGGCTGTGCACCATCGATCGGGAACGACAGCACGTCGGTAGGGCCACTCTTGCCCCGGTGCTCAGCGTTCAGCGCAGCGATGCGCATGGCGTCGACGAACTCGATCGCCACATGTCCGTTTTGCACGCCCGCGGCACTGGCCGCAACAGCGCACAGACGTTGCATCTCCCCCCTCGAAGGCGCCTCGGGCAGCGATCCCGCGCCGATCACATCCACCTCGATTCCCCGCATTACGCGGCCCCCACGAGCCGCCTCCAGGCGGCTCCCCCCAAACAAAATCCCTTCGTCATCTCCACGCCGAGATCCGCCGCGCTACGCCAGCCGGCGGTCGGCCGCACGGAGCTCCGGCGCCTCGCGGCGGCCGTGCTCGTCGTAGGCCTCGACGATGCGCTGGACGAGCTTGTGGCGCACGACGTCCTCGCCGCCGAAGCGGACGAACTCGATGCCCTCGATCGCCTCGAGCACCTCGCCGACGACGATCAGGCCCGAGCGCTGCTCGCGCGGGAGGTCGACCTGGGTGACGTCGCCGGTGACGACCATGCGCGAGCCGAAGCCCAGGCGCGTGAGGAACATCTTCATCTGCTCGGGCGTGGTGTTCTGGGCCTCGTCGAGGATCACGAAGGAGTCGTTGAGGGTGCGCCCGCGCATGAAGGCCAACGGCGCGATCTCGATCACGCCACGCTCGAGGTGCTGGCTGACCTTCTCGGGGTCGAGCATGTCGTGCAGCGCGTCAAACAGGGGGCGCAGGTAGGGGTCGACCTTGGCCATCAGGTCGCCCGGCAGGAAGCCCAGGCGCTCGCCGGCCTCCACCGCGGGGCGCGTGAGGATGATGCGGTTGACCTCGTTGCGCGAGAGCGCCGCGGCGGCCATGGCGACCGCGAGGAAGGTCTTGCCGGTGCCGGCGGGTCCGACGCCGAAGGTGATTGTGGATTTGCGGATGCAGTCGACGTAGCGCTTCTGGTTGACGGTCTTGGGCGCCACGCGCAGACTGCGGTGGCGCCAGACGACGTCCTCGAGCACCTTCGCGGGCGACTCGTGCGCGTCGAGCGCGCCCGTGACGGCGCTGATCGTGCCCGGTCCGATCTCGTGCCCGCGCGCGATCAGGTCGGTTAGCTCGCGCACCACGCGCTCGCCGCCGCGCATCTCCTCTTCGGAGCCCTCCAGCGTGAGCAGGTTGCCGCGCAGCCACACACTGCACTCCAGATGGCCCTCCAGCGCGCGCAGTACCGCGTCCTGGCTGCCTGCCAGCTCGGCCGCAACATCCCCCGGCAGCTCGATCTGGGTTCTCATCGGCCGGCGGTCATCCCTGCCACGCCCATCCTTTGCAACTCGTCATCCGCCGAGCGCCGCCTTGACGAGTGCCGACACGCGCTTGCCATCGGCGCGACCATCCACATTCGCCATCGCGAGCTTCATGGCGCCGCCCATGTCTCTGACCGACTGCGCCCCGCTCTCCTTGACCGCCGCCTGCACAATCTCCTGAAGCTCCGCGTCGCTGAGCTCGGCGGGCAGGTAGCCGGCGATCAGCTGCGCCTCTTTTTCCTCGCCCTCCGCCAGGTCCTCGCGCCCGGCCTCGCGGTAGGCGCTCGCGGCCTCGACGCGGCGCTTGCGCTCGCGCCGCAGCACGGCGAGCTCATCGTCGGCCCCCTCCTTCGCGGCCTTCTGCAGCTCGGAGAGCACGAGCCGCAGCGCGCCCACGCGCTCCTTCTCCCCGGCCCGCATCGCCGCCTTCACATCCGCGCTTACCTGCTCACTGATCGTCATCTCAGACGCAGGATACGCCGCTCAGCGCTCGTCGCTGTGTTCAAGCGGTGTGCGGCTGCCGAGACGGCCGGGGTCGGAGGCGTCGCGGCCGAAGAGGAGGGCGACGTTCCAGTCGACGAGGAGGCGGAGCTTGCGGCCGAGGCCGGGCATCAGCAGGAGGTGGTAGGTGCGGGCTATGAACCAGGCGGGCAGGCCGCGCCAGCGGATGCCGGCGGTGATGGCGACGGCCTGGTTGTGGCCGAGCTCGGCGACGACGCCGAGGGTGCGCCAGCGGAAGGGCTTTTCGCGGCCGTTGCCGAGCGTGGCGGCGATGTTGCGGGCGACGCGGCGGCCCTGGCGCAGGGCGTGCTGGGCGGTGGGCGGGCAGGGTCGGCCGCGGTGCGCGGGGTCGGGCACGGCGGCACAGTCGCCGATCGCCCAGATGAGGCCGTGGTGGCCCTGCACGCGCATCTTGCTGTCGGCCACGATGCGCCCGCTGCCGTCGAGGGGTAGCCCCAGCTGGGCGACCTCGGGCGCGGGCTTGACCCCCGCCGTCCACACGACGGTGCGAGCGGCAACCTGCTGGCCGTCGGAGAGTGTCGCGGAGCGCTCGGTGACCTCTCTGAGGGTGGTGTCGGTGAGCACCTCGATGCCGCGGCCCTCGAGCTCGCGGCGGGCAAAGCGGGAGAGGCCCTTGGAGACCTCCCCCATGATGCGCTCGCGGGCCTCCACGAGCACCCAGCGCATGCCCTGGGCGCGGCAGCGGGGGTAGAGGTCGATGACGCGCGAGGCGAAGTCCTGGAGCTCGGCGAGTCCCTCGACGCCCGCGTAGCCGGCGCCGACGAAGAGGAACCCGAGGTAGCTGGCGCGCTCGGCGGGGTCCTCAAGGGACTCGGCGATGTCCAGACAGCTGAGGACCTGATTACGCAGCGCGGTGGCGTCGCTGAGCGACTTCAAGCCGATGGCGTGCTCGGCGAGCCCGGGGATGGGCAGTGTGCGCGAGACCGACCCAAGGGCCACGACGAGGCGATCGTAGTCGAGGGTGACCTCGGCGCCGTCGATGCGGCGGACTGAGAGCCTGCCGGCGGCGGGATCGGCGCCGTGGACGCGCCCGATGAGCAGGTCGGTGCGGGCCAGCTGGGAGCGCAGGGGCACGATGACGTGGCGGGGATCGAGCGTCGCCCCCGCGGCGCCAGGCAAAAGCGGCGTGTAGAGCATGAAGTTGGCGTCGTTGACAAGCGTCACGCGGGCGCTGTGCGCGGGCAGCACGCGCTCCAAGGCGCGGGCGGCATAGAAGCCGCCAAACCCGCCACCTGCGATCACGACGTGCCAGGCCATGCAACCAGGCTATAAGGTGCGGCGCCGATGAGTGCATCCCTGTACAGCGAGGCACTGGCGCCGTTCCTGGCTGACGCTGAGCGTCTGACACCGCAGGACGCGGAGATATTCGACGCGCATACGCATTTGGGCCTGGACGAGGACGGGCGCTCGCTGACGCTGGAGCAGCTGTTGGGGCTGCTGGACGGCGCGGGTGCGCGAAGGGCGTGCGTGTTCCCGCTGCACGACCCGGAGCGCCATCCGGCTTACCGGGTGCCCAACGAAAGGGTGCTGCAGTGGGCGGGCGAAAGCGAGGGGCGGCTGATCCCGTTTGCGCGGCTGGACCCGGCGGAGGCACCGGTGGCGGAGGGCGAGCGTGCATTGGCGGCGGGAGCGAGGGGCATAAAGCTTCACCCGCGGGCGCAGGCGTTCTCCTTTGATGGCCCGGAGATGGATGGGATTTTCGCGCTGGCGGGCGAAGCTGGGGTGCCGATCCTGATCCACGCGGGCCGGGGGATGCCACCGGTGGCGGATGGTCTAGCGAATGTGGCGCTGCGCCACCCGGAGGTGGTGCTGATCCTGGCGCATGGCGCGATCTGCGACCAGGGCATCCTCACTTCGCGTCTGGCGGATCACCCGGGCGTGCTGTATGACATCTCGTGCTTCTTTGCGCTCGATGTGGTGGAGCTGATGGCGCGGGTGCCGATCGAGCGGATCGTGTTCGCGTCGGACCCGCCATATGGGCGGCCGTCGAGCGGCCTGTATCTGGCGCTGCGGGTGGCCAAGCAGGCGGGCCTGGACGAGGCGGCGTTGCGCGGCCTGCTGGGTGAGACGATGGCGGGCCTGGTGGACGGCCGGGGCCTGCCACCGATCACGCCACCTCGGCGCGGCCCCTCGATCACCCTTTCCGGCCGCTTGGCGCGCGTATATGGCTACGGCAGCCTGGCGGGCCCGGCGATCTTCGCGGGCGTCATTGAACAGGCGAAGGCGATGATCGAAATGGCGCTGGCGGCGTGCCGCGACCCGGAGCCGGGCGAGGTGGGCGAGGCGCTCCAGATGATCGGCGCGGCGCTAACGGCGGCGCAGGGGCTGCTGGAGACCGAGAACGGCGCGCCGGCGGCGCTGGATCTGCTGTTCCGTTCGATGGCGCTGGCGGCGACGGAATCAGAGGAGCACTGAGAGCCACAGGGCGGCCCACTCGCCACTGTGCCGCCGCCGGCACTCACGCAACCCCAGGCGATCGTGGAAGGCGGCAGCGACCTCGTCGGCCTCCTCCCTGAGCAGCCCGCTGGCGATGAGATGCGCAGGAGGGTCGAGCAGCGAGACGGCGAGATCGAGCAACAGCGGCCTGACGAGATTGGCAAGGAGGAGGAGGGGTGGGGGCCGGCCCTGCGGTCCGGACTGGATCGACCGGAGCGACTGGCGTCGCAGATCGAAGCGTTGGCCGCGCACATCGACACCGTTGGCGCGAGCGTTGTCGAGTGTGGCCTGAACGCTCTCGGGCTCGTGATCGAGGCCGAGGACGGGCGCGAAGCCGAGATGGGCGGCGGCGATTGCCAGCACGCCCGAACCACAGCCGAGGTCGATTACGGGCCCACGCTTGTCCTCTTGAGAGGCGAGCGCGAGCAGCAACTCCAGGCACATGCGCGTGGTGTGGTGAGCGCCGGTGCCGAAGGCTTGGCCGGGATCGATGACGATCTCCGTGGTGTTGGGGAGATCAACGGAGGGCTCCCAGGGTGGACGCAGGCGCAACGATGGAACGCCCTCCCCCACCCCGTCGATGACGATCGGCTGGTGAAAGCGCTTCCAGCGCTCGGACCAGTCGTCGGGAAGCTCGGAGGTGGAGACTTCGACGAAGGCGGACCCAGCGGCGGCCCGGAGATCGGGCAGCTGGGGCAACTCCCCGGGAGCGCCGTAGACGGCGTACTCAACAAATGAGTCATCGATCTCGACCTCCTCGACGCCGGAGGGCGCAAGCGCGAGCAGCTCTGCCAAGGCGAGCTCGGCGTCCTGGCGACGGACGCGCAGGGCGAGGCGGATCACGCGGCCTGGCTGCGAAGCGCGCGGCGGAGCTTGGCGAACATGGAGTCCTCGGTGCGGAGGTTCTCCTCGGTGATGGTGTCGCTGAATTGGGCGAGCAGATCGCGCTGCTCAGCGGTGAGGCGACGGGGGATGAGGATGTTGACGAGCACGCGCAGATCGCCGCGGCGGCCACGGCGCAGCGAGGGCATGCCCTGGCCGCGCAGAACGATGACCTCGCCGGGCTGGGTGCCGGCGGGGATCTGAAGCGGCGTGGTGGAGCCGTCCTCGAGCGTGGGCACGTGGAGCTCCCCGCCGAGAGAAGCCAAAGGCGCGGGCACGTCGAGGACGGTGATGAGGTCGTCGTTTTCGCGCACGAAGCGCTCGTCGGCGCGCACTTTCACCAAGACGTAGAGGTCACCGGCGGGAGCACCGGCTCCGCCGGCGTGGCCCTTGCCGGAGAGGCGGATGCGCTGACCGTCGGAGATGCCGATGGGCACGTCGACATCGAGGGAGCGCTTGGCGGTGAGGCGCCCGCGACCGCGACAGTCCTTGCAGGGATCGGAGGCCACGCGCCCATCGCCGTGGCAGTGCTCGCAGGCGACGGTGCGCATCATCTGCCCGAAGGGAGTGCGGGTGACGGCCTGGAGCTGCCCGGCGCCGCCGCAGCGCTGGCAGGTCTCGATGGGGGTACCGGGCTCGGCGCCGTTGCCGTGGCAATGGTCGCAACGCTCGATGGCCTCGAAGGAGATGGGGATGGTGGCGCCGTGAGCGGCCTGGATGAGGTCGATCTCGACGGCGACGGCGATATCGCCGCCAGCTGAAGCACCCTGGGGGTGGGCGCCGAATCCCCCCCCGCCCCCGCCGAAGGGGCTGTTGCCACCGAAGAAAGCGTCGAAGAGATCGGAGATGGAGCCGAAGCCCTCGAAGTTGGGCGCGTAGCCGCCTGAGCGCAGGCCCTCGTGACCGTAGCGGTCGTAGGTGGCGCGGCGCTCGGGGTCGCAGAGGATCTCGTAAGCCTCGGCGGCCTCCTTGAACTTCTCCTCGGCCTGGGGGTCGTGGGCGTTGACGTCGGGGTGCAGTTCGCGGGCGAGGGCGCGGAAAGCCTTCTTAACCTGCTGCTCGGAGGCGTCGCGCGGTACGCCGAGGACCTCATAGCAATCGCGGGGCATGGGAGTGAGAGCCTATCGGGCGCTCAGTTTTCGCCGTAGGCGTCTTCAACAAAGCGGGAGAGCTCGAATGCGGCCTCGCGCACGGTGGGGATTGCCTGGGCGTAGTCCATGCGGACGGGGCCGATGACGGAGACGGTGCCGAGCTTGCGCTGGGCCACACCGTAGCCGGCGGCGACGAGCGCGAGGGAGCGCATGGCGGGAATGGGGTTCTCGTGGCCGATGCGTACGTACACCCCCGGCTTGCTGAGCGCGGCGCGCAGGACGTCGAGCAGGGCGACGCGGCGCTCGAGCAGGCTCATGAGCTCGTTGATGTGGGTGACCTCGCCGATGTGGCTCTCGGAGAAGAGGCGCGAGGTGCCTTCGACGTAGAGGGTGTCCTCGGCGTCGGAGCCCAGCGCGCCAATGGCGGGCGCGAGGCGATCGAGGAAAGCGCGCTCGGTGGCGGGGAGGTCGGGGTCGATGAGGCGCTGGTGGAGCATGCGGGCGCCGAGGGAGAGACCGAGGAGCCGGTCATTGAGGTATTCGCCGGCCCAGGCGAGCAGACCGGGATCGAAGGGCCCCTCAAGCGTGGCCAGGACCTTGGAGACGCCGCCGGTTGAGGTGATGATGACGACCATGACCATGCGGGGCTGCAGCGCGAGGACCTCGACGTGGCGGATGGTGGCGGTGTTGGCGGAGGGCGCGGAGACGATGGCGAGCAGGTTGGTGACCTGGGAGAGCGTCTCGGTGGTGGCGCGCATGGCGTCCTCGACCTCCTGCCGTGTGACTGACAGCTCCAGACGCGGTGCAGGCAGGAGTCCGTGGCCGGTGCAGAGCATGCGATCGACGACGTAGCGGTGCCCGGCGTCGGTGGGGATGCGTCCGGCGGAGGTGTGGGGATGATCGAGCAGCCCCATCTCCTCGAGCTGGGCGAGCTCGTGGCGCACGGTGGAGGCGCCGCAGTCGAGCTCGGGGTCAGCGGCGATGACCTTGGAGGCGATGGGCTGGCCGGTGCGCAGGTAGCCGTCGACGACGTGACTGAGGATGCGCTCCTGACGGTCGGTGAGCATGGGTGTGATTGTAGGGGTGGCCTTCCCCACCCCCGCGCGAAGCCCCCAACCACCGGGCGAACCCGCTAGAGCGTGACCTCGGCCTCGGCGTTGCGGATAATCTGCTTGCCGTCCTGCTCGGCGAGGGTGTCGATGGTGGCGCGGCCGTCGGCGACCTCACGGACGGCGCCGGTGACGATGACCTCCTGCTCGGGCACGCCCATGCCGCGGAACTGAACGGAGAGGCGCTTGAGGTGCTCGGGTCCACCTGCCGCCTCGGTCTGGGCGCGGGCGACCTGGGCCATGCTCCAGAGCCCGTGCAGGATGCGCCCGGGCAAGCCGACGGCGCGGGCGAAGTCCTCGTCGATGTGGATGGGATTGAAGTCGCCGGAGGCGCCGGCGTAGCGGGCGGTCAGATATTTGTCGGGGGTGACACAAACCTCGGGGATCGCGGCACCGACAGAAGACAGATCAGCCATTTCAGACTCCTCGGACGATGTCGGTCCAGGTACCGCGACAGACCTGCTCGCCGCGCTGGTTGAGGGAGATGGACTCGAAGACGTAGTAGCCGCGGCCGTCTTTTTCGGAGATGTCCTTGACGGAGGCGGTGGTGGTGATCTCGTCGCCGGCGATGACCAGGGGTCCCCACTCGAACTCCTGCCCGCCATGGACCATCATGGCGAAGTTGAGCTCGATGTCGGGGTCGAAGATGGGCGGCCCGACGGAGGGCGCGCAGTAGACGACGGCGAACATGGGCGGCGCGACGACGTCGTCGTAACCGGCAGCGCGAGCGGCCTCGTGGTCGAGGTGTACGGGGTTGGTCTCGCCGACGGCGCGGGAATACTCCTTGATCTTCTCGCGGCCGACGGCGTAGAGCGTGGGCGGATAGGTCTTGCCGATGGCTTGGGTATTGACGGGCACCTGAGGAAGGCTCCTTGCAGAGATGGGTCGGAGAGAACGTATGGGATGAGGACGCTGCGGCGGGGCAGTCTACCGACCTACCGACCCCGCCGCGCGTCTGGCCGACGGCTTGAGAGGGGGGCGCCGCCCCCACTGCGGGGGCACAGGCAGTCCGCGGGAAGCGGATGAGCCAGGCCCCCACTCCCAATCAGAAGACGATGTCCTCGCCACCGCCGGTATCGCCGCCACCAACCCCGACGCCGACAGGCTCACCCTCGCCATCTCCGCCAGGAATATCCCCGGCGTGGCGCTGGGCGCCGGCGGGGGTATCGAGGAACTGCACGGAGTGGGCGACGACGTTGACGGCCTGACGCTTCTGCTTGTCGGAGGTCTCCCACTCGCTCCACTCCAGGCGCCCGTCGAGAGCGACGCGGGCGCCCTTGCGTAGATAGCGGTCGACGTTCTCACCCTGGGAGCCGAAGACGGAGATGTCGAAGAAGTTGGGACGCTCTTCGTAGACATCGCCGTCCTTGCGCAGGCCGTTGCAGGCGAGGCGCAGGCTGCAAACGCTGCGCCCGGAGGGCACGGCACGCAGCTCGGGGTCGCGAGTGAGCCGCCCGATGAGGACGACGCGGTTGGTGTCGGCGTAGGACATGGTGCTGTTCCTTTTGGTTGCGATTGCCACCCCGCACGTAGACCATACGCGCTGCCTGCGACGTTTCTCTAGAGATGGCTCTGAGACTCACTCGGTGAGGCGGTAGCCGACGCCCCAGACGCTGAGCACCCAGGGCTCGTGGGCGTGAGGGGCGAGCTTGCACCGCAGTCGGCAGGCGTGGCTGTCAAGGGTGCGGGTATGGGAGGTGCAGTGAAAGCCCCAGAGGGCGCGCAGGAGATCGGGCTTGGCGAAGACGTGGGTGGGCTGGCGGGCGAGGTGCAGGAGCAGGGCGTACTCGCGCGGGCGGAGTCGGACGGGGTGCTCGTGGAGAAGGACGGCGCGCGAGCTGGTGTCGATGTGTAGGGGGCCGATAGACAGGCACGGCGGGTGTGGGCCCAGTGCGGCAGCGGCGGCGCGCCTGAGGAGGGCCTGGAGGCGAGCGCGAAGCTCGAGGTAGTGGAGATCCATCCCACCACCACCCCCGCGATCCGATTCTGCGGGGTGGGCGAGGAAGTCATCGGCGCCGGCGGCGAAGGCGCGCAGCAGATCGAGCTGGTGGGTGGGCGAGCCGAGCACGATGACCGGCAGACCGTGAGGCCAGTGGGCGTCATCGTGGCGAACCTCCGAGAGCAGGGCAAGCCCAGAGTCAAGGCGCCCGAGGATGAGAAGCGCGGGCGGAGAGAGGGCGGCGAGCGCACGGGCGTGCTGAGCGGTGTGGGCGAGGGCGGTTGGGTATCCGTCGGCGGTGAGCTGCTCGGCAAGGGGCGCGGCGATCTCAGAGTGGCACTCGGCGAGGAGGATCGAGGGAGAGCCGGCTGGCGCGACCCCGCGCTTGGCTGGATTGGGGCTCATCCGAGTTCGACCTCCATGGGCGCGATGCGCAGGCCGCGACGGGCGATGAGGGCCAGGACCTCGGAGCGGACCCAGGGGGTGGGCTCGCTTTTGCGGGCGTTGGGAAGCAGTCCGATGCGGCGGGCGAGCCAGCTGGTGTCGCCTTGGAGGTTGCCGCGAGACTCGCGCTTGAGGCGCCCGCAGCGAGTGGCGATCTCGCTCAGGCTGTCGCCGTTGGCGAGGGCGCGCTGCACGGCTTCGCGCAGCCCGCGGTTGAGGACGATGGGCGAGGCGTTGATGCGCTGGAGCTCGCCGCGGAGAGTCGAGATGGAGAGGCGCGTGGAGGGCGCTTGTGAGCAGAGGGCGCGGGCGGTGATGTCGCGCATGGGTTGATAGCTCTGAAAAGCAGCGATGACCTCGCGCAGGCTGAGAGGTTGGGGATCGGAGTGCGGCGCCGCGGCGAGGCGATGCCAGCGAAGCTCGGGAATGGCGATCCCTTCGCTGCGGGGCAGGAGCCGGTAGGAGCGGCCGTGAGCGTCGAGCAGGTCGACCTCCGGCGGGGAGTCGGAATGGGAAGCAGCGGCGAGGGGCGCGACCCAGAGATCCTCGGGCTGGAGCGCCCGGCAGGGCCGCTTGCGCGAGCTGCGCAGATAGTCCTTGCAGGTAAACAGAGCGTTGCCAGGGGGCTCGTCGGCGGCGAGGTGGGCGAGGAGGCGAAGGTCGCCGCGGGTGACGACGTCGCGGTCGATGAGCAGGATGGAGCCGTGGGAGCCGGGGTGGGTGAGAATCTCGCGCAGGCGGCCGTGTGGATCGGAGTAGCGTGCAAGCACCTTGCTCTCTTGATCCGACGAAACTGCAGGAGTGCACCCCCGATGCGCGAGATGTCACTAGAGGAGGTGGGCGTTTCGCTAGATGAGGCGGGCGGCGAGAATGGCGATGTCATCGCGCAGGTGACCTTGGCCGCGGGCGAGGGCGAGCTGTTCGAGGTCGCGGACGAGCTCGGCGACGGATGAGCCGGGGTGGCAGGCGAGCTGGTGGCGCAGCTCGGCGGTGGAGATGGCGCGTGAGGGGGCGCCGGCGTCGGTGAGGCCGTCGGTGTAGAGGAAGAGCGTGGAGCCGGGCGGGAGCGAGAGGGTGAGGTCGTGGATGGAGGGCTGTGAGAGGACTCCGAGAAGGGTGCCGGCGACGGGTGGGCTGTGGGCGTGCCCATTGGGATGAAGGAGCAGCGGCCCGGGGTGCCCGGCGCTGGCCAGGGTGAGCTGGGGAGCCAGGGAAGCGGTCGATGAGATTGAGGGGGCTGACAGCGAGCTGAGCGAAGAGGCGGCCGGGGAGCTGAGCGAGGAAGCGGGCGGGGAGCTGAGCGAAGAGGCGGGCGGGGAGCTGAGCGAAGAGGCGGGCGGGGAGAGGTCGATGCGCGCGAGGATGGCGGTGGCGAAGCGTCCGGAGAGCTCGTGGCTGAGCATGACGTCGTTGACGGTGCGGAGGATGTGGGCGGGGCTGGACTCGAGGAAGGCGAGGGCGCGGATACTGTGACGAACCATGGCGGTGAGGGCGGCGGCGGCGGCGTCTTTGCCACAGATGTCACCGATGGCGAGCCAGCAGAAGTGGTCGAGCAGGAAGGCGTCGTAGAAGTCTCCGCCGGCTTGGCTGCCGGCGGTCGCGGGACGGTAGGCGGAGGCGAGCTGGAGGCCGGGGACGTCGGGGAGCGCGTCAGGGAGCAGGCTGCGCTCGAGGGTGTGGGCTACGTGCGCGAGACCCTCGCGCTGCTGGCGCCGTGAGGTCCGTGCGAGCATGGACGGTGTCTACGGTAGAACATACGGAGGCGGGCTCAGGAACCCCTGCCCTTTCCTAGCCGTTAATACATTCCCACCAAACAGCAGGAAGGTATTAAGGGCGCGAAAAATCGACCGCTCGTCCCGGCCCCCTGCCATCTCACGAGGCCAGCCACCCCAATGAGGCCAGCCACCCCGCAGAGACCAGCCCACCCGATGGGGCCAGCCGACCGATCGAGACCTGCAGCGCCGCCTCAGCGCGGCCGAGTGGCACGCTCGACCTGGGCGCCGCGATCGGTGAGGTTCCAGGCGTTGGAGCCGCCCTTGAGTTGACCTTCGCCGGTGTTGGTCACCAACTCCAGGCGCTCGAGACGCGTGAGGAGCTTGGAGATCTGCCCCTGGTCGGCGATGCCGGAGCCCTCGGCAACCTCGCGATTGGAGGCACCGGGGTTCTCGGAGATGACGGTGAGGACGCGGACGGTGCGATAGGTGAGACGCATGTCGAGACCCTCGAGGGGGTCGCGGCGGATGGGTGGGGCGGCCTTACTGGGCTTGGGGAGCTTGGGAGCGGGACGGGTGAGTTCGTTGGAGGCGATGCGGGCGCCGAGGTAAGGCAGGACGATCATGCTCATGAGGGGCCCGACGAGCTCGGTGAGCGGCTTGCGCCCGCCGGCCAAGAGGCGGGTGTGCAGAACGGCGAAGACGGCGCCGACGATGCCTTCGGCGGTGATGTCGGCGGGTTCGCGGGTGGAGCGGGAGGACTTGACACCCTTGGCGCCGGGGGCTTTGCGCCCGCGGTCGACGACGCGCTCGAGCTGCTTGAGGATTTCGCCACGGCGGGCGAGGACGCGAGGACCGGCGCCGAGGGCCTCGACGATGCAGAGGCGGGCGAGACCGGGCTCGGTCTGCATGAAGGCGAGGATGGCGGTGAGGCCGGCACGGGTGCTCTCGCGCCAGGAGGACTCTGAGTCATACGCCTGGACGGCGAGGTCCTGGATGCGTTCGATGGCTTCGTCGAGGGCGGCGAGGAAGCAGTCCTCGCGGTCGAGGAAGACGTCGTAGAAGGTCTTGCGGGAGACCTTGGCGCGGCTGATGACCTGGGCGACGGTGAGGCGGGCGTAGCCGACCTCCTCGACGGCCTCGACGGTGGCGGCGAGCATGCGCCCGCGCTGGATCTCGGTGACCTGCCCGCGGGGCAGCCCGTTGGGTCCGGGCCGCAGCTGGGGGGCGTTGGAGCGGGTCTTGTCCTTGGAAGCCATGTCTATCTGCCTAACCGATGTTGTTCAAGTAGTTTCAACGATGCTGGAGCCAAGGGCCCCTTGAGAGATGATCCCATTGCGTCGCGGCGACGCTGCGGCGCGGCGATGGGATGTGGGCGGATGCTGACGTAGAGGTTCACGGGTTGTGGGCGAAAAGTCGAGCCTCGTCTCCTACTTGTGGCTGTGGAACGCCAAATTGGCCTTGGCGGGGCCCGCGAACCCCGCGCAGGACGCTTTCAGGTGAGTCGGATCGGCTGAAGGCGAGGCAGAATCGATCTCCCGCGAGGATTTCACCTATTGAAGGACCGATTAACCTTTTGGCGACAGCGAAGAGCACGCTGGAGTGTTTCCGATTAGGTGCGAGCGCGCTCCCCAGCGCTCGAGAGCGCCCGCGGCGATAGCGGTGGTGCTTTGGGATCGTCCACGTGAGTGTGGGCGTATAGGGGGCGGGCGATGAGCTGGGCCTCCGTGCCCAGCTTGCCGGAGGGGGATGCGCGGGCGAGGGGTGGGGAGCCGGAGCCGTGGCGCCTGACGCGGGGTCAATGACAGGACGGCGGTGTTTCTTATTACCCCGGGGGGTGTGATTGCCGCTGAGCCCGACATATAGGGGTCAGGCCAGAAACGGCAGCTCCAGGAGCGGACAACACCCCAAGGAAGGCGAGACAATGCAAGGGGAGCGAGTAATCCCAGACGTGAGGACCGGCGAAGTGCCGGCGGCGAGCAGGACGCGACGACGCTGTGCCCGAAGGGCGGGACGACGCCGGCGACCTGCCGCTCGTAGTAGCGGTGCTGACCCTACAGCGAACCGGCACGAAAGGGCCGCTGGACGTCGGACCGAGGGCGCTAGGACTGGGCAGCGGCGCACTGCCGCAAGAAAAGATCAAGGTCCCGATGATGTCTGTCCGGCCGCGATGGCAGCATTGCGGCCGGTTACCATGAGTTCCGTGGCGACGAAACAGACCAACGGAAGGCTCGAGCGTCTCAGCCCCGAGAGGCTTGCTGAACTGAAGCGTCCCGCGACGGCTAAGACCCTCGAGGAGAAGCGCGCAGCCCTCACGCGAGCTACGGAGGGACTGCGGGTCAAGGTTCGCGTCACGCCGGACATGTACGGCCGCCGATAGGACCGTGACTCCCGCGGGTGGGCGCCGGTCCGCCACGCGAGGCGTCTTCGTCGAGGAGCCCGAGCTTCTCCTGCCCGATCCGATCGCGCTCGACACCAGCTTCGTAGTCGAGGCGCTGATCGCCACCCAACCTCTCCACGTCGCATGCCGCGCCTTCCTCGCGCGGATCGTCGAAAGCGGCGTATCCGTCACAACGAGCGACCTGCTCCCCGTCGAGCTGGCCGAGGCGGTGTTCGCAATCGCCCTCAAGGAACGCTGGGGGAGCCGCTGGCGCGGACATCGAACAGACGGACGAGCCCGCCGACGCGCCGGACGCCTCCTGAACGACACCATCTCCCGCTGGGAGACGCTGCTCGCTCCTATCGACCACTTCCGCGTACCCCTCAGCGACACCGCGAGCGCCGCGAGGAGCCTAATGACGGGCTACGGGCTCGCCTCCCACGACGCGATCCACGCGGCGAGCGCCATCGCCGCCGACGCCTACGCGATCGTGACCATCGACACCGGGTTCGCGCTACTCCCTCCGTCGCTGCTCACGGTCTCCACCGACCGCTCACGACTCGTATCCTGCCGCAGCAAGCGTCCGCGCTCAAGTCGCCGACAGGTCCTTGTCAAGAGCTGGGCTCATGTCGCCGACGCGGAGCGCAGCGACGCCGGAAGGCCGCAGGCCGACTCCCCTGCATTGGGCTGGGGTGGGTTGTGCAAGAAGGCGCGCGCAGCGCGCCGGTCACGGGGGCGTAACTCGCCGTCAGGCAGATGGTGGCACCACGACGCGCCGGGCATCCCCCTGCGAGACTCATCGGACACGACTGGCGCGCAGACCCTCTGAGCAAGAAAAACCCAGCTATCTGCAGGGCATTCCTAAATAC
>DATBPO010000046.1:0-6754 GCA_036561265.1 Solirubrobacteraceae bacterium
GTCGGCCACCAGGTCGCCGTAGGTCTCCAGAGGCAGCAGTTCTCCGGGCATCGGGTTGGTCACCACCAGCCAGCCGCAGGCCAGCGCCTGTGCGCATGTCTGTGAGAAGAGATCGTCCAGCTCGTGCCTTGAGGGTGGGTCGCTCAGCTTCATCGCCAGCACCTCGCGCCGTCCCGAGCGGCGATCGGTGACGTAGCAGCCGCTGGCGCTCGCCGTGTGGATGAGGCGCAGCTCGCCCTCGCCCCTGGCGTGCTCAAGCAGGGGCAGCAGAAGCTCGCCGCTCTCACCGCCCAGGAAGCCGCACAGGACATGCTCGGCGCCCATGCAGGCCGTCATGTGCGCCACCCACACGCCCTGCCCGCCCGCGTGGAAGTGGATGCTCTGGCGGTCTGAGCCCTCCACCTCAAGCGTCACCGTCAGCAGCGGGTTCGGCGCGAAGATGGCCACGCGCGGCGGCAAGGCTCAGATCCCGATGCCCTTCGCCCGTCCGCGCGCCCCGCGCGAGGGAGACTCCCCTCCGGCTGGGCGGGCTTTCGCCGGGCGGGTCTTCGCTGGGAGGGCCTTTGCTACCGGCTTTAGCCGGCCGAGCGCCGCCAACTCCTGTTCGGTGTGCCGCGCGATCCTCTGCGGATCTGGCACCAGGCCGGCGTCCACCAGCAGGCCGACTGTCACCTCGCCGCGGTAGCTGAAGATGCTCACGCTCATGCCCACGCTACCCGAGGTGGGCGCCCACACGAGCACGGCGCGCACCGGCGTGCCCGCCAGGTACACCACCTCGCGTGGGCCGGGAACATTTGTCATGACGGCGCTGGCCTTGGCGGTGAAGATGTCCACGATGCGGCTCTCAAGCTGGGGTGGCGTGAGGCCCACGGCCTCGAGGATCGCGTAGGAGATGGGCCCCTCGGGCGAGCGCTTGATCGCGGCCATCCGCCGCTTGAGCTCCTCAAGGCGCGCACGCCGGCCGCCGATGTCCACGGGCAGCGTCAGGAACACCAGCCCAAAGCGGTTGCCCAGCTCGCGCGGGATCGGCTCATCGAGCGGGCGCAGGTTGAAGGGCACGAAGGTCCTGATCGCCTGCGGCTCCTCGCCACGTCCCTGTAGGTGTCGGCGCAGCGCCCCGCTCACAGCAGCCAGCAGCACGTCGTTGACGGTCGCTCCCTGTGCGTGCGCGATCGCCTTCACCGCGGCGAGCTCCATCTGCCCGGTCCACGCCACCCGCCGCGCCACACCGAGCTCGCCGCGCAGGGCGGTGTGTGCGTCCGCGGGCGAGAACAACAGCTTCGCCAGCGCCTGCGCGTCGGCGCTCAAGCTGCCGGCCAGATCGAGCGCGTGCGCCGGGTGCGTCACCGTCTTCAGGCCCTCCTGCGCAAGGCCCGCCAGGATGCCGCGGGCGGAGGTGCGGGTGGTGTTCGTGTCGGCGGGCTGCACCCCCGACTCCGACTCCGTGTCCGTCAACGACAGCATCACCCGCGCCAGCGCGATCCCGTCTGCGATGCAGTGGTGCATGCGCACGATCAGCGCGCAGCCGCCCCCGGGCCGGTCGATCATGTACATGTCCCACAGCGGCTTGGCGTGATCCAGGGGCGAGGCGATCAGGTCCCCCACGAGCTCGCGCAACGCGGCCTCATCTGCTGGGGCGGGCAGGCCCAGGCGATGCAGGTGGCGGTCAAGATCGAAGTGCGGATCGTCCTCGAAGGAGGGTCCTAAGAGGGGTAGCCGGCTCTCCACGACGCGCGCGTGAAAGCGCGGATAGCGCTCCACCAGGCGTTCGCGGATCACCTCGCGCAGCCGCGCTTCATCCACGCGCTCCTCGAACAGCATCACGCTGTTGATGACCATCAGGTTGGTGGGCCGGTCCATGTGCAGCCACGCCGCGTCGGCGCTCGGCAGGCGGTGATGCAGCTCAGTCGGCATAGAGGTCGCGGAAAAAGTCGGCGTAGCGCTCGTACACAAAGGCCCGCTTGACCTTCAGCGTTGGCGTGAGCTCGCCGTCAGCCTGGCTGAGATCGTGGTCGAGGATGCCGAAGCGCTTGACCTGCTCGATGCGTGCAAAGCGCGCGTTGGCGGTGTCGATGTCGGCCTGCAGAACCTCACGCACGCGCTCGTGCTGTGCCAGTGAGGACACCTCGGCGGCGATGCCCAACTGCTCGGCGAGCTTGGGGGCCTCGTCGGGGTCGAGCGTGATCATGCCTACCAGGTAGGGGCGGCGGTCGCCGTAGACGACGGCCTCGCTGATCCAGCGCGACTCGCGCAGGGCGTTCTCGATGTTGGCCGGCGAGATGTTCTTGCCGCTGGAGGTGATGATGAGGTCCTTCTTGCGGCCGGTCACGGTCAGGTAGCCATCCTCGGAGAGACGCCCCAGATCGCCGCTATAGAGCCAGCCGTCGGCAAAGGTCGCGCGGGTGGCGCCTGGATCGCGGTGGTAGCCGGCGAACACGTGCGGGCCGCGCATCAGGATCTCGCCCTCCTCGCTGACCATCACCTCGCTGTCGGGTAGCGCCTTACCGACGGTGCCGAAGCGGGGCGCCTTGGGCGGATTGAGCGTGGCGGCGGCGCAGCTCTCGGTCATGCCGTAACCCTCCAGCACCGTCACGCCGCAGGCGTCAAAGAACTCGAGTAGCTCGTGGTCGATGGGGGCGGCGCCGACCAGCGTCATCTGCAGGCGCTCGCCGAATAGCGAGCGCACCTTGGACAGCGCCAGGCGCTCGGCTACGCGTAGGCGCGCACGCCCCAGGCGGCCCAGGGGCCTGCCGGCGCGCTCCGCGGTGCGCGCGCGTCGCCCAACCTCAAGCGCCCACGCGAACAGCAGCTTGGCGTGCGGGCCGCTGCCCTCCACGGCACTGATCACGCCGGTGTGAAGCTTCTCGTAAATGCGCGGGACCGCCACGAAGTGCGTGGGCGAGCTCGCCGCCACCTCCGCGAGGATCTTGTTCGCATCGCGCGACCAGTAGACGAGCGTGCCGCCGACGTCCAGCACCACCGTCTGCGCCAGGCGCGCCAGCACGTGCGCCAGCGGCAGGAACATGTAGATCACCGGCTGCACGTCGTCGAGTTCGAGCTGTCCCCTATACATCGCCGTGGCCGCGAGGAAGTTGGCGTGCGTGAGCATGCAGCCCTTGGGCGGACCCGTGGTGCCTGAGGTGTAAACGAGCGTCGCCACGTCGTGGGGCTTGACCGCCTGCACCCGCTCCTCCACGGCCTCCGCGGGGACCTCCGCGGCGCGCCTACGCAGCGTGTCGACCGGGTTGGCCCCCGCGGCGTGGCCGTCGATCACGATCACGTGCTGAAGGCGCGGCAGGTCCTGCTCGATCTCCGCGATCTTCGCCACCTGCTCCGCGTCCTCGCAGAACACGAGCCTGGCTTCGGAGTGCTCGAGCACGTGCCGGCACTCCCCGGGGGAGTTGGTGTGGTAGATGGGCGCAATCACCGCGCCCGCGCAGATCGCGCCGAGCTCGCACACCGTCCACTCCGCGCGCGTGGAGCAGAGGATGCTGATTACGTCTCCGCCCTGGATGCCGAGCGCGATCAGGCCCCGCGCGAGCTCGCGCGCACGCTCGCCGAGCTGCGCATAGGTGATCGTCTGCTCGCCTTCTGGTGTGGGGTAGCGCATAGCCACGTCCTCGTCGCGCTCCTGGGCGGAGAGGACCATGCGCCCAAGTGTGGTGGCGCCGGTGATGCGCTCGGCGATGGGGCGCACCGCGGCCTTCTCGCTGGAGGGGAGTGTGGGGGCGGCTGACGTGACTGCTGAGGTGGCCGAGGTGGCTGCCATGATCGGACCCTCGCACGCTGCGTTGCATCTGCCATCCGCACTTGCCCCTGCCCCAGGAGCGGTTAATTGCGGATACCTACGGTTTCCCCCGGGGCGGGGTAATTGCGGATAGTTTGAAAGGGTGGCAACCGGTAGGATCGAGTTATGGCTGTCATGAACAGTCCTAACGGAGTAATGGCCATGCGCTCGCTGGAGCGTTACCGCGCCGGCCGCGGCGAGTCCGAGCGCCTGTGGCAGCGTGCGCGGGGGGTGCTGCCGGGTGGCGTCAGCGGGGCCGCCAAGTACTACGCACCCTTCCCGGTGTTCCTCGCCTCCGCGCACGGCGCGCGCGCGACCGACGTGGATGGCAACGAGTACATCGACCTGCTGATGGGCGCGGGGCCGATGCTGCTCGGCCACGGTCACCCGCGCGTGCTTGAAGCGATCCGCGAGCAGGTCTCGTGGATGACCAATCCGATGCTCCCGGGCAAGCTCTCGCTCGAACTGGCGGAGCGCATCCGCGGGCACATGCCCCACCTGGAGCGCCTGCGCTTCACCAACACCGGCTCGGAGGCCACGCGCTCGGCAGTGCGCGTCGCGCGCGCCATCACCGGGCGCCCGTTGATCGCCAAGTGCGAGGGCGCCTTTCACGGCTCCGATGACATGTTCCTGGTGTCGGGGCACACGCATCGGCTGGCGGGCAGCGATACCCGCCCACTGCCGGTCGCTGACTACCCCGGCCTGCACCCCAAAGTGGAGGAGTCGGTGCTGGTGCTCCCCTACAACGATCCGCTGGCAGCGGCGGCACTGATCGCCGAGCACGCGCAGGAGCTGGCGTGCGTGATCGTGGAGCCTGTGGCCTTCTCAAGCGGTGGCGGCACGCCGGCGACGCCCGAGTTCGCCCGCGCACTGCGCGAGGCCACAGGACACCACGACGTGGTGCTGATCTTCGATGAAGTGCTGTGCGCGTATCGCCTGGGCCTGCCCGGCGCGCCAGCACGTCTCGGCGTAACCCCCGACCTGGCGGCGATCGGTAAGGCGGTGGGAGGGGGCATGCCGCTGGCGGCCTTCGGCGGGCGCGTGGAGCTGATGGAAGCCGCCCTCGCCCACGACGAGGACGTGGTGCCCCGGGGCCTTCATCCCCGCCAGATCTTCCAGTCGGGGACCTTCACGGAGAATCCCGTGGCGATGGCCGCGGGCCTGGCGGTGCTCGATGTGCTCGAAACCGAGCCGGTGCTGGCGGTCGCAGACCGCGCGGGAGAACTGCTGCGCGCGGGCCTGGCCGAGCTATTCGCGGAGCACGGCGTAGCGGCTGCGGTGACGGGCACCGCCTCGATTGCCCAGGTGCACCTCGGCGTCGAGAAGGTCGAGAATCGCCGCGACGTGCTGCGTGCGGACCCCGAGGCTACGCGTGCCTTCCTGCTGGGTATGGTCGCTGAGGGTGTGCTCTGGCCCCCCGGACATCCCGCCGTGACCTCCGGTGCGCACAGCGAGGAGGACATCGAACAGGTGATCGCGACAGCCAGAACCGTCCTGTCCGGATAACCCGGGTACCGCTGCTCGGTGGTAGCCGTTAGAGTTGCCACATAGGACCCTTTAATCCGAAATGCTCATCTTTTGAGGGAGGAAGGTTGCAGATGCGCTCCATCGCAGCGATTTCGGCCGTAATCGCCCTGGCTCTCACGGGCTGCGGCGGTGGCTCCAGCAGCAGCACGAGCTCCACATCGAGCACTGCCGCGAGCCCCTTCCATCCGGCGGGCGTGAACGTGACCCCCACGACGCCCGCGGCGAGCAGCACCGTCTCGCTCGTCACCTGGGATGAGCCCTACGGCGAACCCGCCTCGCTCGATCCGCTGAAATCCTATGCGCTGCCGGAGAACACGGTGCTCTCCAACACCTGCGATGCGCTGCTGCGCACGGGTCCGGACCTGAAGCTCCAGGCGGGCCTGGCCACGAGCTGGACGCACCCCACGCCGACCACGTGGGTCTTCAAGATCCGTGAAGGCGTGCATTTCTGGGACGGACACGCGATGACACCGGCCGACGTGGTCTACAGCATCAACCGCCATCTGAACCCGAAGCTCGGCACCTTCTACACGGCCTGGGTTGCGGACATCAAGAGTGTCACGCAGAGTGGCCCGAGCGAAGTGACCCTGACCACCAAGGTCCCCGACGTGATCGTCGCGCAGATGATGGCCTCGGGCCTGGGCACCGTTATCGAGAAAGCGTACGCCGAAGCGAAGGGCGAAGCGTACGGGACGGCCGGCGGGGGAATCATGTGCACCGGTCCCTTCGTGTTCAAATCCTGGCAGACGGGCCAGCAGATCACGCTCACACGCAATCCGAGTTACTGGGACACGGCGCGGGAGCCGAAAGTTCAGACGCTTGTCTTCAAGTTCATCACCGATGCTACGACGCTGACCAACGCGCTGTCCTCGGGCGCGATCGATGGCACCTATGAAGTGCCGATCCAGGGCATCCCCCAGCTCGGGAGCGCGGGCAAGATGTACTACGGCCTGAGCACCAACCAGGGCATATTGCAGCCCATCCAGAAGACGGGCCTCTCCACGAACCTGAAGGTGCGCGAAGCACTGTCGATGGTGATCGACCGCACGGGCATCGCAAAAACCGTCTTCCAGGGTCTGGCGGTGCCCGAGCTCGCGGCGGTGCCGCCGGACTCCTTCTCCTACGCCACCCAGCAGTATCAGCAGTGGTACCTGGGTGTGGGCACACCGACGACCCCGAATGTATCTGCGGCACGCAAGCTGGTGGAAGAAGCAGGTAGTCCAAAGGGCACCATGACGATCGGTATCCAGCAGGGCGACTCGCAGTCCGCGGCGGTGGCCACCGCGATCCAGTCGGCCGCCAAGAGCATCGGCTTGAACATGCAGGTCAAGGCGCTGCCCACCGCGCAGTACGTGGAACTGATCTTCGCCGAAAAGGCACGTGCGGGGATCGACTGGACGACGGGCAACAACAACTACATCGACCAGGCCGAACCGCTGC
>DATBPO010000047.1:0-3187 GCA_036561265.1 Solirubrobacteraceae bacterium
GACGCCACGTAGATCGCGCTGGGCAACCAGCTCGGCGCGGCGGGCAGTGGGGATCATGACGGTGCCCAGCACCGCGCCCATCAGCAGCGCCACGCCGATCCCCCACCACACGTAAAAAGCACTCCAGTGCCCGCCCTTCTGCGCGAGGTAGCTGCCGCTGAGGATCACGACCAGCACGCCTGGGCTCACCACCCAGCGATCCACGGTGTACTCGATGCGGTGTAGCACGGGCAGAAGATGCGGATCACCTCGGCTGGCCGCGGCGAACACGAGCGGTCGCGCGAAAATGACGCCGAAGGTCGTGATGATGGTCGCGACGTGGATCGCCAGCGCGATGTGGAAGGGAGTAGCTGTGGCTAGAGGCGCCATGGCGGGCGCAGGATAGGCTGCGCCCCGGTCCAAGTCGAACTTCTGAGGTTCGCGCAATGGACACGCCGATCCAGTGATCGGACGGTGTCTCTGACGTCGCTACGCGCCTGGCACGCCGAAGAAGTCGATCAGTAGCTCATTGACGCGCTCTGGCGCATCGTGCTGGACCCAGTGGGTGGCCTCGGGGATGCGCTCCATGCGCACGTTGGGCACCCACTGCGGGAGCGGTTCTGCAAGCTCGCTACCGAGGTGGCGGTCGCGCATACCCCAAATGACCATCGTCGGCGTCTGGATCGGCACGAGCTGGGCCAGGGTCGCGCGCGGCGAGGCGCGCAGCGCGGCGCGGTAGTAGTTGATCATGCCCGTAAGCGCACCTGGCTGCGCCCATGCCTGCGCATAGAGCTCCAGATCGGCGTCGCTGAAGGCCTTGGGCGAGTCGGCGCGTAGTGAGCGCTTGCCGAATGAGAAATCCTCGCGCGCAAAGGCCCGCTCGGGCAGGCCGGGAATCTGGAAGAAGAACATGTACCAGCTCTTGCGCAGCTGGCGCAGAGTGCGAAAGCCGCTGAGCATGCGCTCGACATGGGGCACATTGAGGATTGCAAGCTTCTCGATCACCTCGGGGTGGAGCATGGTGGTGGCGTAAGCCACAGCGGCGCCCCAATCGTGACCGGCGAGGTAGGCGCGCTCTTCGCCGAAGTGACGGATCAGCCCGGCGATGTCGCGCGCGAGGGCATCGGTGCGGTACTGGCGCCAGCCGACGGGCTTGTCGGAGAGTCCATAGCCGCGCATATCGGGCGCCACCACGTGAAAGCCGGCCTCGACGAGCGCGGGCAGCTGATGGCGCCAGGAGTACCAGAACTCGGGAAAGCCGTGCAGCAGCACTAGCAGCGGGCGCCCCTCCCCCGCCCCGGCCTCGACGTAGTGCAGCCGAATGCCACCGCCAACCTGGGCCTCGCCGTGAGTGAGCTGGGCATCGAGCTGGATGGCGTCCATCGTCGTGAACCCTAACGCACGCAGACGCTGCGGCACACCACATTCGGCAAAGATCGCTATCGCACAGCGGCAGGGCGACGGCGCCCGACGCCAATGAGAATCGTGACCAGCGCCACGGGCACGGTCGCCGGTAGCTCATTGACGGCGAAGAACAGCAGGTCGAAGCCAAGTGCCACAGCAGCGACGAGCAGCGCCCCCCGCAGCTGCCGCGCGCGGTCGCCCGTCGCGGCGAGCAAACCGCCGAGGAGACCGGCGACGAACAGGTCGCCATAGCCCATGACGGCGTCGCCGAAGCTCGCCGACTGTAGCCGCGGCAGATGCGCCGCTGGGTGGGCGGCGTTGAGCACGTCGTTGGGCTGCTGCAAGAGATCGGACACCACCAGGGCGGTATCAGCGAACGCCATCAGCACGATGCCCAAAGCCAGCCAGCGCGCCGGCGTGACCGTGGCAAGCAGGACACCCAGCGTGACGCAGCTAAGCGCGGCGAGCGCCACTGCAGCGGCCTCACCGGCCAGGCCGGAGCGATCGGCCCAGGCGAGCGCGAACAGCGGGAGGACCGCGAGCGCTGCAAGCGGATAGGGCTCCCGCGCCCCCCACACGCCCCAGCCCAGGGCCAGCGCGGCCAGCGGCGGCACTGTTACGAGCGCAAGATAGGTGAGCGCCTGCCCGCTGGCGTGTTCAGCCAGGCGCCCAATCACCACGAACGCCAGCACCGAGAGCGGCGGGATGACGGCCCACCAGGGACTGCGCAGGCGCGCCAGCGCATCCACCGCGCGCCGTGAGGGGCCCAGCACGGTCGCCGCCTGCACCAGCGAGAGCGCGGCGATCGAGAGCCAAAAGGGCAGCACGGGGATTCAACATAGGGCCTAGCGGTGGAGGCCCGCGACAGGTGGTGGATCGGTCATGATTGCGCGGAGCAGCAGATGAACATTCCGATGGAAAGATTCAAGGATGTCTACTTCCGCCGCCGCTTCGGCGCGGTGGTGGGTGCGCTGGCCCTGGTGGCGCTCCTGATCGCGGCGCTGGGCTCGGGGGGCACGAGCCACCGCAAGGCCGACCCGCGCGCCGCCGCGCACCCCACAACGCGGCAGCTGAGCGCGGCGGAAAGACACGCGCTGGCCCACGAGAAGGAGGAAGCGGCGATCGACGCCGTGCTCGCCTACACCCCCGCGGTGGTGCAGGGCGGCAAGCGCGGCAACGATGTGGCGCTGACCTTCGACGACGGCCCCGGCCCCTACACGCAGCAGCTCGTGGAAACGCTCAACCGCCTGCACGTACAGGCGACATTCTTCGCGATCGGCATCGAGGAGCGCTACTTCTCCGCGGGCACGCTGCTGGAGCTGCGCTCGGGCGACGTGGTGGGCGATCACACGCAGAGCCACCCAATGATGGGCATGCTCTCGCCGCACGACCAGTTCGAACAGCTGCGCAACCAGATCTTTCAGATACAGCTGCTCGGTGGCGCGACCCCCCGGCTGTTTCGCCCCCCCTATGGCTCGTTCAACGCCACGACCTTCCGCGAGTTGCGCCACCTGCACCTGTTGATGATCCTGTGGAGCGCCGACACGGGCGACTACGCGCGCCCCGGCGTGCAGGCGATCGTGCAGCGCGCGCTGGCGGGCGCGCACCCCGGCGCGATCATCCTGATGCACGACGCCGGCGGGGATCGCTCGCAGACGATTGCAGCGCTGCCGGCGATCATCCATGGCCTGCGCGCCCGAGGGCTCGATCCGGTGACGGTGCCGCGCCTGCTACTCGACGACCCCCCACCGCCGGGACAGCCGATCCCCACAAATCTCAGCGGCGGCTAGCAGGCCCCCCCGCC
>DATBPO010000048.1:0-5670 GCA_036561265.1 Solirubrobacteraceae bacterium
CCGGGACACGTGACGTACGCCCTGGCGCCACCGGCCGCGCCCGCCGCGGAGGGTGAGGGCGCCGCGCAGGGCGAGAGCGCCGCGCAGGGCGAGGGTACCGCGCAGGCGCCGCTGCTGCTCAGTGGCGACGTGCTCTTTCAGGGCTCGGTGGGGCGCGTGGACCTGCCGGGCGGGGACTGGCCGACGCTTGCGCGCTCGATCGCGGGCCTGCTGGAGCGCTTCCCCGATGAGACCGTCGTGTATCCGGGGCACATGGGAGTGACGACGCTGGGACGCGAGCGCGCCACCAATCCGTTCCTGGCGGAGCTGCGCGTGCCCGCGGGCGGAAGTTGAGCGCTCCGAAGCTGAAGGCGCCGCGCGGCACGTTCGATGTGCTGGGCGAGCAGGCGACGGTGCGCGCCACGGTGGAGGCACGCGCGCGGGCGATCCTCGAGGGCGCGGGCTACGAGCGCATCGAGACACCCACGTTCGAGGCCACGGAGCTGTTCGCGCGCGGCGTGGGGGAGTCCACGGACATCGTGCAGAAGGAGATGTACACGCTGACCGACGGCAGCGGGCGCTCGCTGACGCTGCGCCCCGAGGGCACGGCGCCGGTGTGCAGGGCCTACGTGGAGCACGGCATGCACAAGCGCCCGGCGCCGGTGAAGCTGTGGTACCTGTCGAGCTTCTTCCGCTACGAGCGTGCACAGGCGGGTCGCTACCGGCAGTTCTGGCAGGTGGGCGCGGAGGCGCTGGGCAGCGAGGACCCGGCGGTGGATGCGGAGTCGATCGTGCTGCTGGGCGCGCTGCTGGCGGAGCTGGGCGTGAACGCGCGCCTGCGCATAGCGAGCCTGGGCAGCCCGGCGAGCCGCGCCGAGCACCGCGAGCGCCTAAAGACGCACCTGCGCGAGCACGAGGCGAGGCTCTCCGAGGAGGTGAAGGCGCGCATCGAGCTGAATCCGCTGCGCGCGTTTGACTCAGACCACGAGGGCACGCGGCGGGTGATGCAGAGCGCGCCGCGCCTGCTGGACCAGCTGGACGATGAGGATCGGGCCCACTTCGCGGAGGTCTGCGCCCTGTTGACGGAGGCCGACGTGGCCCACGAGGTCGACCCGACCCTCGTGCGGGGCCTTGACTACTACACGCGCACGGTCTTCGAGTTCACCTCGGAGGACCTGGGCGCGCAGAGCGGCGTGGGCGGCGGCGGTCGCTACGACGGCCTCGTGGCGCAGCTCGGCGGCCCGCCGACGCCGGGCATGGGCTGGGCGGCGGGCATCGAGCGCATTCTGCTGGCGGGGACGCCGCCGGCGGCGGGGACCGCAGCGCCCGATCTCTACATAGCGTGGAAAGGCTTGGAAAAGCCCCCGCAAGGGGGGCGGGGTGGGCCGCGTGATGGTGTAAGGAGGCTGGCTTTCAGCGTCCTGCGCGAGGCGCGTTCTGCCGGTTTGACGGCCCAGATGGAGTTGGCGGGAAGATCGCTGAAGGGTCAGCTGGGGCAGGCCGGCAAGCTCGGCGCGCGCTACGTGGCGATTGTCGACGAGGAAGAGACGGTGCTGAAGGACATGCAGGGCGGCGGACAGGAGGCGATGGCGACGGACACCGTGGTACACGCCGTGCTGCGGCGTTTGCGCGAGCTTTAGCGGCGCGTCCATACCACTTTGCAGGGCTCAACTTTGTGCCTGCAAATGCCGAATGCAGGGGAGATGGCGCAGCTTTCTCGTCCTTATCAGATCGGCCTGGCAGCGCTGGGGGTGTTTGCGCTGGCGTGGTTTGCCGTGCTGCACCGCCCCGGCTCAAGCCCATCTGAACCCGTCTCTGCGCCCTCGACACATGCGTCGAGCTCCGGCTCCTCCCCGGCGGGCGCGAGCACGCCGACTTACCATGGCGCGGCCCCCGGCGTTGAAGGTCTGACGCACGACATCGCCAAGGCGCACGGCGCGGTGGCTACGTCTGAAAAGAACGCCGCGCAGCTGCAGAGCAAGTCAGCGCAGGCGTCAAACGAAGCGAGCCCGAGCGCCGCGAGCGTGGCGCCGGTCAAGCACGCCGCGGCGAGCGCCCACGTAGTTGCACCGGCAGCTGTCGCACACAAGCCTGCTGTCGCACACAAGCCTGCCCGCACACACGCCAACGCATCCACGACTGCTGCCGCCCGGGCCGTGGCCCAGCAGGTGGTGCTCAAGCACGAGCTGGCACAGGGCAAGACCGTGCTGCTGCTGTTCTGGAACCCCAAGTCAAGCGACGATCAGTCGGTACGCGGGGCGCTACGGGCGGTGTCCGCTCACCAGAAGGGGGGCGTCGCGGTGCACGTGGCCCTTGCTGGCCAGGTCGGCCTCTACGGCTCGGTGACCAAGGATGTGCAGGTTCTGCAGACGCCCACGCTGCTGATCGTCGGCAAGAAGGGCGCGGCGGTAACGATGACGGGTCTCGTCGATCAGTACGCGATCGAACAGGCCATCCTCGAAGCCAAGAAGGCATCCGCAAGCCACACCTAGCGTGCGGGCCGGCGTGGCGCGGCGCTGGTTGGCAAACCCGCATATCCCCTTACACTCGATGAGTTGTGAGCATCGAGACGGCACTGGCGCAGCATCTGGAACGACCGAACGGCCGGGGGCATACCCCGGCAGGCGCGCTGACGGGCGCTGCCGGCGGGGCGGCCTGTGGTGACCTGGTCCGGGTCTCGTTGACGGTGGACCCATCCGACCCCGAGGGCAGGATCGCGGATGTGGGCTTTGATGCGCACGGCTGTGGCGCGGCGATCGCGGCGGGCAGCGCGGTGGTGGAGATGATTCGCGGCGTCCCGCTGCTGCAGGCGGCAAGGATTGGCGTGGATGAGATCGCTGAAGAGCTCGGAGGATTGAGTGCAGCCAAGCGTCACGCGGCCGAGCTCGCAGCGGACGCGCTGCACCGGGCGTTGGGCATGGCGGCGCGCTCGCAGGTGCAGCTTGCGGCGGTGGCGGGGCGCGCGGTGGTGGCGATGAGCGGCGGTGTCGATAGCGCCGTGGCTGCCCTGCTGACGGCCCGCAGCGGTGCGGAGGTGGTGGCGGTCACGCTTGAGCTGTGGTCGGATCCCGAGAACGACGGCGAGCGCAGCTGCTGCTCCGCACAGGCCGTACGCGGAGCGCGCGAGGTGGCGCATCGGCTGGGAGTGCCGCACCTGTCGATCGACCTGCGCGAGGAGTTCCGCGCGGGCGTTGTAGATCACTGGCTGGCGGGTCACGCGGCGGGGGAGACGCCGAACCCGTGCGTGCGCTGCAACGGCAGTGTGCGCCTGGAGGCGATGCTCGATCTGGGGCGTCGGCTGGGCAGCGAGACGCTCGTCACCGGCCACTACGCGCGCGTGGATGCGGACGGCCCGCTGCTGCGCCTCGCGGTCGATCCGGTGAAGGACCAGAGCTACGTCCTCTCCGGCCTGGCGCCGGAGTCGTTGGCGCGCCTGCGCTTTCCGCTGGGGGAGCTGCATAAGGCGCAGGTACGCGAGGTGGCCGAGCGCGAGGGCTTAACGGTGGCGCGCAAGCCCGACTCGCAGGACCTGTGCTTCCTGGCGGGCACGCGTCTGCCGCGCTTCCTTGAGCGCCACGGTGACTTGCACCACGGCCCCGGCCCGATCGTGGATCTGGAGGGCCGTCGGTTGGGAACGCACAGAGGCAGCCGCTCCTACACGATCGGTCAGCGTCACGGACTGGGCTTGGGCGGCGGCGATCCGCTCTATGTCCTGGCCACCGACGCCGCCACCAACACCGTGACGGTGGGCTCGCGCGATGCGCTGCTCACGCGCAGCGTGGCGGTGCGCGACGTGACGCTACGTCTCCCTGGGGTGGTGGTGGACCACGTGAAGGTGCGCTCGCGCGGGCGCCGCGTGCCCTGTCGCCTGAGCGAGCCGGCGCAGGCGGGTAGCCATGCAAGCATCGAGGTGCATCTGGAGCAGCCGATCGAGCGCACGGCGCCGGGGCAGATGGCGTGCCTGTTCGCGGGCGAGCTGATCGTGGGCTTCGGCACGATCGCTACGGCTCATTAAGATCATCCAGCGATGACATCGGATGAAATCCGCGAGCGCTATCTGGGCTTCTTCGAGGAGCGCGGGCACCGGCGCATACCCTCGGCCTCATTGGTGCCCTCGGCGCACGACCCCTCAGCGCTGCTGACGGTCGCGGGGATGCACCCGCTGAAGCCCTGTTTCCTGGGCCAGGAACAGCCCCCGGCACCGCGCCTCACAAGCTGCCAGAAATGCTTTCGCACCGTGGACATCGGCAACGTCGGCAATACCGCGCGGCACCTCACGCTCTTTGAGATGCTGGGGAACTTCTCGATCGGCGATTACTTCAAGTCCGAGGCGATCCGCTTCGCCTGGGAGCTTTCGCTGGAAGTATTCGGCTTCGAGCCGGCGGACATCTGGGTGACGGTCTTCGAGGGCGACGAGCAGCTGGGCCTGGGCCCCGATGAGGAGGCGATCGAGCTGTGGGAAGGCATGGGCGTGCCCGGTGAGCGCATCGTGCGCTGCCCACGCTCGGAGAACTTCTGGCAGGGGGGGCCGACGGGGCCGTGCGGGCCGTGCTCGGAGCTGTATCTGGACCGGGGTGTGGAGTTCGGCAGCGCCGAGGATCTGCCGGGCGGCGAGAACGAGCGTTTCCTGGAGTACTGGAACCTGGTGTTCATGCAGTTCAATCAGGAGCCGGCGAATGTGCTCACGGAACTGCCGGCGCGCAACATCGACACGGGCCTTGGCCTGAACCGCATGGCGGCGATTCTGCAGGACAAGCAGTCGGTGTTTGAAACCGACCAGTTCCAGCCGCTGCTCGATCTCGGCGCGGAGCTCTCTGGGCGCGCCTACGGCTCCGAAAATGCGGTCGACCGCTCCCTGCGCATCCTCGCCGACCACACGCGCGCGATGAGCTTCCTGGTAGCCGACGGCGTGGTGCCCTCCAACGAAGATCGCGGCTATGTGCTGCGCCGGGTGATGCGGCGTGCGATCCAGCAGGGACGCACACTTGAGATGCCGCCCGGATTCCTGACGCGCTACGCCGAGGTCGTCACGGAGCTGATGGGCGGCGCCTACTCGGAACTGAGCGAGCAGCACGCGGCGATCCACAAGTGGCTGGCAGCCGAGGAGGAGGGCTTCGGGCGCACACTGGCGCAGGGCACCAAGCTGCTCGAAGACCTGATCGCCAAAGCGCGCGAGGAGGGCCAGGAGGGCATCGCCGCGCAGGACGCCTTCACACTGCACGACACTTTCGGCTTCCCCTTTGAGCTGACGACGGAGCTTGCCGCCGAGCACGGCCTGGGCGTGGACGACGAGGGCTTTGAGCGTCTGATGGAGCGCCAGCGCGCGCGCGCCAGGGCGGCGGGCGGCAGCGCAGCGGTACGCGAGGACGCACGTGAGCTGGCACGCGAGCTGGCGGAGGAGTCCGGATTTCAGACGAGCTTCACGGGCTATGAGACCGATGAGCAGCGTACGACCGTGGGCGCGCTGGCACAGCACGACGGACATCTGCTCCTCAAGCTCACCGAGTCTCCGTTCTACGCGGCCGGCGGCGGCCAGGTGTCCGATGTGGGCACGATCGAATGCCTCGGCGGCGAGTGTGCGGCGCGCGTGGAGGGCGTCTATCGCCTCGGCGATGATCAGACGCTAGCCGTGGTGGTCGAGCAGGGCACGCTGGAGCCTGAGCAGCAGGTGCTCGCACGCGTCGATCGCAC
>DATBPO010000049.1:0-6555 GCA_036561265.1 Solirubrobacteraceae bacterium
GGCAGAACGCGAGAATAGAGCACGAAAAGGCGCTCGCCCGCGTGATGAACAGGCTTATCAAGGACGACACGGAGTTGTTTAAGCAATTCAGCGACAACGAATCCTTCAAGCGGTGGCTAACGGAAACGGTGTTCTTGCAGACCTATCAGCCGCCAGACATCTGAACGGTTGTTGAGCGCCTAAGGTGGGCCATCCCAGATGCAGATGCGCCGCCTCGTGCGCTTGAGTGAAGATCGCGTCAAGCACCGCCGACGAGGACGCCGAGGCACGGCAAGGCAGCTAGCTCGGCCGGCGTCCCTGGTTTGGCGGTAACGACTCGGGGTAGAGGAGTGGCAACGCAATGAATCACTAGGGGCTAAGAAATGGGAGGCTCAGTATGGTTGCTCTAATAGTTCTGCTGTTGCTGCTGGCGGTCTTCGGAGGTCTGGGGTTCGCTGCCCACGTCCTCTGGTTTGTGCTGCTCGTCGCAGTTGCGCTGTGGCTGCTCGGCTTTCTCCTTGGAGGAGTCGACGCTGGGGTGGGCCGCCGGCGGTGGTATCGCTGGTAGTACCCACGGTGTGGGCGGACGCAGGTCGCGCCTAAACGGTGCACGCAGGCCCCGCTTGGGCGCGATCGAGCAGGTAGCGTCCCCGGCATCGAGTGAGCAGGTAGCCTCCCCGGCGTGAGGCCGGCGTGAGGCCAACCTGCAGCAGCAGCTTCCTGGATGAGATCGGGATCGAGTGCCCGGTGGTTCAGGCCGGGATGGGCGGGGGCGTCGCGGGCGGCGAGCTCGCGGGCGCGGTGTCCGCCGCGGGGGGCCTGGGGACGGTGGGCATGATGGCGCCGCGGGCCTTTGCGGCGGCCCTGCACGAGGCGCGTCGCCGCGCTGGGAGTCGGGCGGTGGCGGCAAATCTGCTGGTGCCGTTCATAAGGCAGGCCCACGTGGATGCGTGCGCGGAGGCGCAGGCGGCGCTGGTGGTGCTGCACGGGGGATGCTCGCGCAGATGGATCGCGCGGCTGCGCGAGCGAGGACTGCGGGTGCTTGTCACCGTCGGCACCCCTGCTCAGGCGCGCGAGGCACTCGCGGCGCACGCGAGCGGTGTGGTGGTTCAGGGGCTGCAGGCGGGCGGTCACGTCCTGGGCGTGGAGCCGATCGAGCACGCGCTGCCGAGGGTGCTGGAGGTCGTGGGTGACGTGCCGGTCCTGGCGGCCGGGGGCGTGGCCGATGGGCACGACGTGCGCCGCCTGCTCGACATCGGCGCAACAGCGGCAATCGCGGGCACCCGCTTTCTGCTGAGCGAGGAGTGCGCGGCGCACCCTGAGTACAAGCGCCGCGTGCTGGGCGCGCAGCGAACAATGGTGACGCTGCTGTTCGGCGTGGGCTGGCCGCTGCGCCATCGCGTGATCCCCAACGCCGCCACCGAGCGGTGGTGCTCAAGGAGCGAGCTGGGGCCTGTCGGCGCCCGAGTGGCCGGGCGGCTCAGCGCACCACTCGGTCGCATCACGCCGCTGGAGGCGATGGGGAGGCTCGCGGCATTGCAGCGTCCCGGGGTGCCGCTCTTCACACCGGCTCTCCCACTGGCGGGCATGCCGGCAGACATCATCGAGCGCTCGGCGCTGTACGCCGGTGAGAGTGCGCGTCGGCTGCACGAAATTGTCCCGGCGGCGCAGGCCCTGTCACTTCTTGCCTGCCCAGGTTCAACTGCTCGGCAGAGCGCGGGCAAGCAAGATTCTAGGTAGGATCGGATCATGGAGTCACATTCGGCTTCCCGGGATTCGCGAATCGTCCAGATTACGCTTGCGTATGACGAGGGAGACGACGTCTCTGACATCGCGGGCAGCCTGGTGGGGCGCAGGGAGGCGGGTCTGCCGAGGAGGGGAGCGATCGCCGAGCAGGCGCCACTGATACTGGCCGGCGGCATCTCCTACCGGGTGCTTGCCGCAGGGCTAGTCAAGTTGGCGCGCGGCCTTAAGGATGTATCGATCTATGTGGAGATACGCCGGAGGTCCGGTGAGTTGAAGATCTTCAAGGGACCGACCCCTGGGTCCGCCAAGATCGTCGTCATGGGCCCCGACGGCTGTGAGGAGCCTCACGGCGCAGATGTCGATCCCGAGGACTTGGCTGGCGCTATAGAGGACGCATCTGAGTGACTCCCCAGGGGGCAGATGCAGCGAGGCCCGGGGGCGCAGATGCGGCGAGTCCCCAGGCGCCAGATGCGGCGAGTCCCCAGGGCGCAGATGCGACGAGGATCGAGGAGGCCGGCAGTGCGAACTCGCCGTGGGAGCCGTACGACTGGTCTGATGCCAGGCGGGAGCTGGCGAGGTATGTTTCGCCCCTGTCCCTGAGGGGGCTCAAGCTGAATGCTGACTTGGGCGAGCTGCTGTCCCCGAGCAGCGACCCGACCGGCGCGGACGTCCAGATTGCGAGGCTCCTGTTCGAGCGGCTACAGCAGGAGGGCATCGATTACGCAAAGGAGCCCTGGAGGGCAGATGGGCGCCAGCAGATTCGCCATCCCCGGTGGCTCGTGGAAGATCGCTGGGGCACCTGCTTGGACCTTGCGGTGACGTATGCGGCGATGTGCTTGGACGCCCATCTTGGGCCTCTGCTGGCGGTCACGAAGGATCACGCTTTCGTGATCATCGTTCCGGGGCGTCTGCGGGAGACGATCGGGGTGCCCCCTTGGAGTGAGAGGTCGGTAGAGCAGAAGGGCGAGAGGGGCGGCGTCAGCGAGGTGATGGCGGCGGAGGGAATGCGGGCGGCGATCGAGTCGGGCGCGCTGCTCGCCGTCGACGTGGTGAGGGCCACGACAAGGTATGGCGAGGGCTTTGAGGAGGCCGTCCGAGCTGGACGCGAGTTCATAGATACTGGGCTTGAGATCATTGATGTCGCTTTTCTGCAGGCGCGAGGGGTCGAACCTTTGGCGCCACCCGCGGAGCGACCGTCAATTCAGACGTATCTACCGGGCGGCCAGGGTGAGCTCAGCCCAACTGATCCGCAGGCCGCGGCGCTCCAGTCCTTGAGGGAGGCAACGGGCACGGTGGTGCTGCTCGCGCCGCAGGGGCAGGGCAAGAGCACTGTGGCGCGGCGGCTGGTGGGCGAGGCCCCCTTCGGCGCGGGCTGGTTTCTCAACGCGTCCGAGCCCCAAGCGTTGATCGGTAGCCTGGCCGACGCGGATAGGGCCGAACACAACGCCGATGCCGCCGGCCTGGGGAGCCCTGATAGGAGAGGGTTCTATGAGCGCGCGAGGGCGCACCTCAATGAGGTCGAGGGGCGTTGGATCGTGGTGCTGGATAACGCGGATGGTGATCCGGGGAAGCTGACGCCGCTGCTGCCGAGTCCCGGGGATGGGCAGCTGCTGCTGGTGACGAGCACTAATCGCGAGTGGGAACACGTGCCCGGCGTGAGAGTGCGGCGACTGCAGGCGATCGATGATGAGAGCGTCGTGAGCACCCTGGGAGACGGGGCACTGGTGGGGCTTGTGGCTGGGCGCGCGTTGCTTCTGTATGCGTTTAGGGCGCTGATGGACTCAACGGGGCTGAGCGCCGGCGAGATCGCGTCATGTGCTCCGGAGGTGGGCGAGGTGGATGAGCCGGCTCGCGGTCCGAGGGCGCTGTGGGGAGCGCTGCGGGCGCGCCTGGGCCAGTCGGAGTTGCGGGTTTGCCTGCAGATGGCTTACCTGCCGCCAGACCAGCAGCCTGTGGAGGTCTTGGCCGGCCTGGCCCCTGGGGCGGCAGAGCTCACGGGGCGGCTTGCCGCGCAGGGCTTGATCACGCGCGAGGCGCAGAGCGTACGCATGCACCGTCTGCTGGGGGCAGCGGTGCGCGCGGATTTGGCTTTGAGCGAGCCTGATATGGAGCGCGAGGTTGTGCTTGAGCTCGCCACCGACGCGGGGGCCTTGGCGACGCTTGATCGCTATGGGGACTTGGAGACGCTGATACGGCTTGACGATCGTCTGGCGGCCATCGACGAGCTGATCGACGAATCGATCGAGGGGCCAGATGCGAGACTCGGAGAGGCACTACATGCGGTGGCTGGGCTACTGGAGCTGGCTGGGCATACGCGCAGGTCGGGGGAGACATACCTCCGCGCTGAGCGCCATCTCGCAGGGCGGCCGGATCTACGCGCCGACGTGCTCCATAGTCGTGCTCGCACTGTCAATCAGCACCATGCCAAGGATGAGCCGCTGCTACGCGAAGCTCTGGGGTGGGCCGAAGAAGCGGAGCGCATGCTGCTCGAGACGCCTGGGCGAGAGGAGTCCTCCTACCGGTGCCTTGCCATGCAGGGCCTGCTTCGTCAGAAGCTTGCGGCGTTCCCGGGCGAAGGCGAGACTACCCTCGGGCTGCTCCAGCAGGCGCTTGCTGTGATTGAGGAGGCGCACGAGCTGCGCGTCGCGGCGCTGGACCCGATGGATCCTGAGCTGGCGCGGAGCGAGTTTAACCTCGCTGGGATACGCGTGAACCTCGCCCAACGCGAGCCCGAGCAGGCGCGCAGGCATCTCGATGACGCCGACCGCGTCTACGCAGCGGTGGCGGAGCGGCGCGAGAAGATCTATGGGCGCAAGGTCCATCCGCACATTGCGGCGTGCATCATCGGCCGGGGCTATGTCGACTACTACCGCGCGCTGCTGCTGCCGGCGTCGCCGACGATGCGCACCCGGTGGCTGCGTGGCGCGAGCGACCACGCCGGCGAGGCACTGAGTCAGCGCCAGGCACTGGATGGCTCGCTTGACCTTGATGAGAGCAAGAAGGCGCTGCGCTTTCTCACGAAGGTGATGCTGGTGCGGCAGGCATCAGTGCTCCAGCCGGCCGTGAGCCTGGACTCGGTCAACGCGGAGGTCGCTCGTGAGCTGGCGTTCGCCGCTGTACAGCAGCTCCCATCGAGCGCGCGCGAACTCAGCGGGTCGATCGCGGCGTGGTTGTTCTCGCCGGCGCTGGCCGCGGTGGTGGCGGCGTTCGGCGAGACGGCGCCGATGAGTGACACGCCGTTGGGCGAGGCGCTTGAGTGGTTCGAGGACTTTTCGCTCAGATGGGACTTTCGTGGCGGGCAGGAGCGCAATTTGGCGGTCGCGAAAGATCTGACTCCCGAGATCGAGGCGGTGGTGATGAAGGCCGCTGGGGCGCTTGGGCTGCGCGGCACGAGCCCGCCGCAGGCCGAGCACTACGATCAGGTGCTGGTGCTGGGCGGGCTCTTACGGGCGTGCATTGCGCGGCCGCTGTATGCAGCGAGGCTGCTCGATGAGGGCATCATCAAGGCGCCTGTGGTGACGGCGTTGGGCGGCTATCGGCCGCTGAGTGGCGACGAGCACGCCTTGGCGGCGCGGATTGGATGCCACGATCTGAGCGACGAGTTCGAGGCGCTGGATGAGGGCGTGAGAAGGGCCTTTCACGTGAGTGCTGGCAGTGAGCGCGGCGAGCGATCTGAGAGGGTGGGTGAATCGTGGGCGGTGCGCGAATACGGCGATCACGCGAAGCTGACCATTAGAGTCGTCGCGGCTCCGTCGTCGGAGCCGGGATTGCGGCGCGCCAATACGGCGGACACATACAAATGGTTCGCCTCGGAGCTGGCGCAGCTGCGCAGTGGCGAAAGGGTGCTGATACTCACATCGGACATCTATGTTCCGTTTCAGCATGCCGATGCACTACGCATGTTGGCGCTGCCATACGACGTGGAGGTGGATGCTGCGGGCATCCGCCCGGGCGATGCCGCGGAGGAGCTTGCGCAGGTCTTCCAGTCCCATAACTATCTCCAGGAGATGCGCTCGACCATCAGGGCACTACGCGCGCTTTATGGCGCTTGGCTGCAAACCCGCTGATGCGAGCGCTCGCTGCAGATCGTCGGCGGCACGAGATCGTGCCGGCGGCGCAGGCGGTGTCGCGTCTGGCTGCGCCATAGGTCTGGCGCACGATGCGCAGACGGTCGAGCGCCGGCGTGCCATGCTCCTTGTGTTGGCTGGTCCACGAGATTAGACCGCGCTCCGAGGCGAGACTCATCGGGGGGTGGCGGAAAGGCAGGAGATGGAGGCGCGCATCGATGTGATCACGCTGGCGGTGAGCGATCTGGAGCGCTCGCTGGAGTTCTA
Source organism: Solirubrobacteraceae bacterium (assembly GCA_036561265.1). GTDB lineage: Bacteria > Actinomycetota > Thermoleophilia > Solirubrobacterales > Solirubrobacteraceae > Palsa-744. The sequence continues at coordinate 6,060 of DATBPO010000049.1, forward strand.
CCGCGACGGCCTGGGCCTTGAATCGGGGGAGATCGTGGGCATGGAGTACGCCGGCGATGAGGTGACGCCGGCGGGAGCGGCGGCGATGTTCAAGCTGGCGGGTGGGCTGATGCTGATGCTGTACCCGCGGAGGGAGCTGGCGAAGGACGCCAACATTGCGCTCGGTTCGGCGCAGAGCGGCGAGTTCAGCATCGGCCATCTGGTGGCCGCTCGGGCGGATGTCGATGCTGTGCTGGCGCGTGCGCAGAAAGCCGGTGCGACGCTCACCGACCGGCCGCACGAGCGTCCTTGGGGCATCTACTCGGGCTATTTCCGCGACCTCGATGGGCACCTGTGGGAGGTCATCTGGAACCCACGGATGGCGCATGCGGAGGGGTGAGGGCGGCAGCGGATCACTCCCGCCGTGGGGTCGCCGGCGGCGAGACCTTCGAGGGAAGGCGTTGGGAGGGCAGTGCCGCATGCGGCACTGCCCCGGCCGGCACATGTGCCGGCCGGC
>DATBPO010000050.1:0-3095 GCA_036561265.1 Solirubrobacteraceae bacterium
TCACCGTCGGGTGGGCGAGCCGGGTCTGGTTGGCGCTGGCGCCGCGGGTGTAGAGTCGCCGCCATGCATCTGGTGACAGATCGCAGCATGGTTCCGAGCGCGCAGATCAAGGTCCGCCAGCCCTGCACCAACGACTGCCCGAACCACGGTAACGGCGACACAGTCTGGTACCTCGTCACCACCCAGCAAGACCAGTACTCCGACCTGCCGGGCCCCACGGATCGCTACTGGGCGTGCAGCGGCCTCTCACCCGACGACTTCAACGCGTAGGGGGCCGGGGCGCGGCGTTCAGGGGACTGCCGCCGGTGCCGATACAGCCTGCGCGGCGCGCTGCCGGTGGGGGGCGGGCGCTTCTTGACCGTCGGCGCGCCGCATTGCCCTGTTCTACGCCGCGACGAAGCCTCCGCTTAGAGGTTCCGGCCGAGCTGGCTGCAGCGGCTCGAGCCGATGACGCCGTACACGCTCATACCCCCCGGATGGCCTGGGTATGCGCCAATTGTGCGCACCGTCACCATGCCAGACGAGTGAACGTCCGTTTACGTTTTATGGCGTATAGTCGCAAGCGGGTAGAGCTCCTCCGCCGCGACGTCACCCCAGACCCGGGGCGGCAGTTCGACCCCCTCATCAGACCCGTCGGTGGCGTGCTTAGGGAGCCTTCCGCCGACGGGTCACCGCGGTCCCACAGCTAGAGGTTCCTGCCCGGCACGGTGCCCCGGATCGCGCCTCGCTCGCTACATGGGCACCAGCGTCGACATGATCTACCAGACGTATGGTCATCTCGTGGCCGATCACGCCGACGTCGCCCGGCAGAAGCTCGACGCCTATGCTGGGGCCGGATGAGCCATACAACCCAGAATATTCTGGGTGTGGTCGGCCGCCTGTTACTGGTAGGGGTCGCAGTGGAAGTTGTCCGTATCCGGCTCCGCCGGAACAAGAGCACGTTGAAGTGCCTCTCCTGCGGCGCGAAGAAGAAGAAGAAGAAGAAGAAGAACGACGCCTCACTGCGGGAAGTCTGCCCTTGTCGCAACGGCGAAGTCCATCTGTTCGGCGTGCATGAATTCAAGTCGTGAAGGGATCGCAGCCGCTGGGGGCGAGTATTTAGGCGTGGTGTAGGCGTGTGGCGAGCGGTCATGCGCGCGCGCCTAATGCTGGAAACCGCGTAGCGATGCCTCGCCCTGTCAAGTCTTCACGCTCGGCGGCCGATGGAGTGGTTGTGTTTCCCTCGAACGATCCGACGCCCGACATGGCGGAGGTGCAGCAGGAGGTTCGCTGGACGCGCCAGCGCCCACTGCTTGCCGGCGTCCTTCTGCTTGGCGTGCTCGGCTTCGGCTACTGGTTCGTCATGTTGGGCGGTGGTGCCAGCGGGAGCACGGCGCAGGCAGAGCAGTTGATCCGCAACGCTACCTCGACCGCACCTGGCCAGCCGATCGGCGGATCCCAGGTCGCGACCGTCCATTGCACCGAGAATGGCCAGAGCGTCCTCGCGCGGCTTGCCTCCTTCTTCCAAGGAGGCAGCCCCGGAGACCAGCAGCGGGCCAAGCCCGGCACCGACTACACCTGCAGCGGCACAACCGTAGGCGGCACGCCCGTGGACTGGTGCGTCCTCTTTCCGCCAAGCGGAAACACCGGCAACTGGCCGCCAGAGATCACCATCCGCCAGCCAGCCGAAAGCTGCCCGGCGTAGCCAGTCCCGCGACCGTAGGGCAACGACACGAGGCTCAAGCGGGGCGGGTCTTCATCGTGACTAGTCGGCCAACCCGCCGAAACGGCTGGGACCTTCTCTCCGCGATCAGACCCTCCGCCTGCTAAGCGCGACAAACGCGCAGTCCCAGCCCAAGATTGGGTGTCGGCGGACGTTTGGGCGTCTATTAGGCGTCAGATCGCGCCGGTGGCGCTCGCATGGTTGGCGTGGTTTCGTCCTAACCATGCGGCGTGGCGGGGTATGGAGCTAACCGGGCTCGAACCGGTGACCTTCGCGCTGCCAGCGCGACGCTCTCCCAACTGAGCTATAGCCCCGAGGCGTCGAAGTATATCGGGGCCGGCGGTGCCCTCGCCCCGGGTCAGACGGCCTGCGGCAGCAGCGCGCTGACCGGGTGGACGGCCATCCCACGCGGTTCGGCCAGCCGCTCGAGCACCATCGCTGTGTCCGCCACCGCCACGCCCGACAGGTGCTGGTCGCGAGCCTCGAAGTCGGCCATGATCTCGCCCAGCGCGGCCCGGTAACCGGCCGCGTCGCCGTCGGCCAGCGCCTGCAACGCCCACCCCGTGCGCGCGAAGGCATCGCCGGCCGCGAGCATCTCCGACGTGTCCGGCTCGGTACCGGTCGCCACCGCCGCCAGCGCCCGCGCGTAGCCGGCCGCGGGGCCTTCGACTGCGGCAGCGTCGGCCATCGCCTGCGCCGCCACCTCGGCCACGCCGTCGTCGGCCAGGATCGCCATCTTGAGCGCGCCGATCAACCGTCCCCAGCTCCGCGGCCCGGCCTCGGCGTGCGACGCCAGGTAGGCATCGCGCGCGGCGCGGTACCGGGCCGCAGACGGCCGGCCGGCCAGCTGCTCCGCGTACGCGTCCCGCTCCGCCGTCAGCGCCGCGTTCAGGTGCGCGCCGGCGCTCACGGCAGCGGCTGCCTGCCCGCGAACCCACCCTCCAGCGTGTGCCAGAACTCGATCCGCTGCTCGCCCACGTGCCAGCACAGCAGCGCCGGTTGTCCGTCGATCACGGCTGGGAAGTCGAGCAGCCCCTGGGCCGGGTCCTTCACCTGCACGCCCAGCGCCAAGACCTCATCGACCAGCTCGCCCACCTCAGCTTGCGCCTGCTCCAGCGACTCCCGCAGCGCGCTCGCCCGCTCGTGGTCGAGCCCGCCACCGTTGGAGCCGATCGCGATCACGATCGTCCGCCACTCGCGCTGCAGCGGCTCCACCGCAGCGCACAGCTCCACCATCCGCTCGGCCAGCGGGCGCACCACCTCGTCCAGCAGCGCCTGCGCTTCGGCGAGCGTGAAGGTGCGGTCAGGCACCCTGGGCGTACGACTCGCTGGGCACCTCGCCCCAGAGCGACTCGAGCCGGTAGAACGATCGCGCGTCGGGCGTGAACACGTG
>DATBPO010000051.1:0-7491 GCA_036561265.1 Solirubrobacteraceae bacterium
GTCGTAGCGCTCGCCCTCGACCTGCTCGGACTTGGGCAGCAGCGCCTCCACGCGCTCGCGCAGCTGCACGAGCGTGTAGCGCGAGTCGGACTGTTGCACGATGCCGGTGATCAGCTCGCCCACGCGGTCGCGGTATTCCTCGAACATCATGTCGCGCTCGGCCTCGCGGATGCGCTGCAGGATCACCTGCTTGGCGGTCTGCGCCGCGATCCGCCCGAAGTCATCGGGCGTGACGTCGCGTTCCTCGATCTGGTCGCGGTACTCCGCGAACTTGGCGGGGTCGATTTCCGGCTCTTCCGGTTCGCGCAGCTCGCCGGTCTCGGGGTCAACGACGGTGCCCTCGTCGATCGTCTCGACGATCAGATGGGCCTCCAGGCGTTCGGGGATGATCAGTTCAATCACGCGGAAGTCCGCTGTCTCGCGGTCCATTTCAACGCGCGCGTACTTGGCCGAGCCGGGCTGCTTCTTGTAGGCCGAGAGCAGCGCATCCTCCAGGGCCAGCATGAGCTTCTCCGGCTCGATGCCCTTCTCGCGCGCCAGCGCGTGCATTGCTTCGAGGATTTCGCGTGACATGGCTACTCCTCCACCAGGTTGGAACGACGGATCTCTGCGTAGGGAATCGCGATCAGGCCCTCATCGGCGGCCAACGTGATCTCGCTGTCGGTGGCGCCCACGAGCTCGCCCGTGAAGCTGCGCCGCCCCGGCGAGCTCAGCGAACGATCGGACAGCGGATGACGCGTGCGCACCCGCGCTCGCCTGCCCCGGAAGCGGCGGAAGTGATCGGGCTTGGTCAACGGGCGCTCGACGCCCGGCGAGGAGACCTCAAGCGTGTAGCGCTCGCGCAGGTCCGTGAGCGCCAGCGTCACCTGCTCACAGAGCGCCAACGTGACGCCCTTGGGGTGGTCGATGTAGACGCGCAGCGTGCTGCCGCCAACGACTTCAGCCAGCAGCACCTCGACCTCCGGCTGCTCGGCGGCGAGCCGCTGCTCTATCTCACTCTGCAATGTGGTCATCGACTCCCTCCTTGCACGATCGAAAAGGTTTTAGAACATAAAAAAAGCGGGCGGGCGCCCACTTTCGGTGCGACTTGCCCACTGGCTGCACGGGCACGAAAGCTGTGGAGCGAGCATAGCAACCCATCGGCTGCCAGTTGCCCCGCGGGCGCCCTCATGCGGCCAACGACGCGCGGCGCGCGCGGTCGCGGTAGACACGGTAGTCGCGGCGCTCGGGGCGCAGCGAGCAGGCCAGGGCCAGCGGATGACATGCCTCGCGGTGGCGACCCAACTGCTGCATCGAGCGTCCCAGGCAGAAGAGCGCATAGTCGTTGGTAGGCGTCTGTCGCGCGATTGCCTCGAACTCCGTGGCGGCCTCGGCGTAGCGCTGCGCATGGAACAGCGCCCGCCCTAGCGCCTCGTGGATCGAAGCCTTGCCGGGCTCCGCGTCGCGTGCGCGTGTGAGCGGGACGATCGCGGCCTCGTAGTCGCCGTGGCGCAGCAGCTCGCAGCCGCGAAGGTACAGGTCATAGACGTTCTCCATGTCCCTACTGTAGAGGCCCCCTCAAGACCACGCCCAGCCTTGCGGGCGGACTCGCTGCGCCACCCGCCGGCGCGAGACCTCAGCCGCTTGCTCGCAACGCTGCCACCGAATCAAGAATGGACTCTGCGACGGCGGCCTTGGACGCACGCGGGACGTGGTGCTCAGCACCGGCGGTGAGGATCGTCACCTCGTTGTCCTGCGCGTCAAAACCGATGTCGCTGCGCGAGATGTCGTTGACGACCACTGCATCCAGGCACTTCTGCTTGAGCTTGCCGCGTCCGTACTCGATGGCGCCCTCGCCGTGCTCGGCAGCGAAGCCGACGAGTGTCTGCCCGTCACGGCGCTTGGCGGCCAGTCCGCAGAGAATGTCCGCAGTCGGCTCAAGCTCCAGGCGTAGGCGCTCCTGCAAAGACTTCTTGATCTTGCCGTTGCTCGGCTCGGCGGGACGAAAGTCGGCCACCGCGGCCGCCATCAGCAACACATCGCACTTTGGGAACTCCTCTTCGCAGGCTTGCTGCATCTGAACTGCCGTTTTCACCTCCCGCCAGGCGACCCCTCCGGGGACTGGCAACGAGACATTTGCCGCGATCACGGTCACCTGCGCTCCGCGAGCGCGCGCGGCTTGCGCGAGCGCCAGTCCCATGCGGCCCGAGGAGCTGTTGCCGATGAAGCGCACGCTGTCAATCGGCTCTCTGGTGCCACCTGTTGTGATCAGCAGATGCAGGCCTTTCCACTCTCCCGCCAGCAGCGCCTCACACTCCGCGAGCAGTTGCGCTGGCTCGGCGAGGCGCCCTATGCCTTCCTCGCCCTTGGAAGCGAGACGTCCTGAGTCGGGCTCGATCACGTGCACGCCCCGTTCGCGCAGCGTGGCTAGGTTGGCCTGCGTGGCGGGATGCTCGTGCATGTGGTTGTTCATCGCCGGCGCCACGACGAGCGGGCAACTCGCAGCCAGCGCGCAGTTGCCAAGCAGGTTGTCGGCCAGGCCGTGCGCGAGCTTGGCGATCGTGTTCGCGGAGGCCGGGGCTATCAGGAAGAGATCGGCGTTGCGCACGAGCTCCAGGTGGCTGATCGGCTTGTGCGGGGGCGGCTGCTGATCAGGGAACGCCCCTCTGGCTGGATCGTGCTCGTATTCATCGACGAGCACAGGGGCACCGCTGAGCGCACCAAAAGAGGCCTCGCCCACGAAGCGCAGGCTGGCTGGCGTCTGTACAACGCGCACAGCATGTCCCGCGCCGGTGGCCAGACGCACGAACTCGAGCGCCTTGTAGGCGGCGATGCCTCCGCTTACGCCCAGGAGGATGCGGGGCATCGGACCTCTATCTGTAGTGGTATTTGATCTTTCCCGCTGCTACCTCCTCGAGTGCAATGGTGAGGTAGTTCTTGGAGGCGGTTTCGATCATGGGCGGGGGAAACTCATCGAAGGTGCCCTCGCCGAGGTTGTGGTAGTAGCTGTTGATCTGCCGGGCGCGCTTGGCGGCGACGAGCACGCTGGCGTAGTTGGAGTCGACGTTCTCGAGCAGACGGTCGATGCGGGGAGAGATCACTTTTGCTGGGGCCTTTCCTAGTTGGACCCTAAGTGTAGTGCGACGATGTCCGTGAGACGCTCGAGCGCCTCCTCGAGATGGTCGTTTACCACGACGTGCTCGAACTCGGGCTGCGCGGTGAGCTCTTGCGTGGCGACCTGCAGGCGGCGCTCGACCTCCTCGGGATGGTCGGTGTCGCGGCCGATGAGGCGCTCGCGCAGGACATCGAGCGAGGGCGGCGCGATGAAGACCTGCACGGCGTCGGGGACGGTGCTGCGCACCTGGCGCGCGCCCTGCACCTCGATCTCGAGCACCACGGGCACGCCGGCGCGCATGCGGTCGTCGAGCTCGGAGCGCAGCGTGCCGTAGCTGCGCCCGGCGTAGTCGGCGTGCTCCACGAAGTCGCCGGCGTGTACACGGCGTTCGAACTCCTGGGGCGCGAGGAAGTGGTAGTCCACCCCATCGCGCTCGCCCGCGCGTGCGGCGCGCGTGGTGGCCGAGACGGACAGCTCAAGCTGCGGCAGGCGCTCCATGAGACCGCGGATGAGCGTGCCCTTGCCCACTCCGGAGGGGCCGGTGATGACAAAGACGCGTGCCACGCCGGGGACCTTAATGCTGGGAGCGGCGCGAGGCACGGCGAGTTCGTCGAAGGCGGTGCTGGTGCTGCTCACCGCTAGCGGCGCAACAGCGAGACGAGCTCTGAGCGCTGGCGCTCGGAGAGGCCGCCGATGGTCTTGCTCGGCGAGATACGGCAGTGGGCGAGGATCTTGTTGACCTTCACGCGCCCGTATTTGGGGACGGCCAGCATCATGTCGCAGACTTTGGCGGTCTCGACGTACTCGGGCGGGCTGAGCAGCAGGGTGTGGATCGAAAGGCGTCCGGACTTCAGGTCGCGCTTAAGCTGGGCGCGCTTGGTGCGAATGCGGTTGGCGCGCGCGAGCGCGTCCATTCGCTGGTTGAGGGAGCGCTCGGGGGTCGCCGTGTGCGTGTGGGAAGACGTTCCCGTCGCCATCGCCATGGGCGGCGAGTCTACACACCCGCGCGCGGCGAGCAAGGCCAGAGCGCGCAATTGATCTCAACCTCAACTTGAGGTCTAGTAATGTAGAGGCTCCTGGACGGTAGGCGCAGTGTTTGCAGGGGTTTCGAACTGAGCGTTGCTGCCAACCTTCAGAGTGAAGCCCTCAGTGAGACTGGCGATTTTGGACCCGCGGCCGCTAGTCCGAGCGCCACGCGCCGGCCGGCGAGCGGATCGCGAAAGCTCTGCGTGCCAACCGCCACCAATGTTGCGCCGACGTCGAGCAGATCCTGAGCGTGCCGGGCGCTCTGCACGCCGCCCATACCAACCACGGGGATCGATACGCGGCTGGCCACCGCCGCAACTTGGGCCAGGGCCACGGGACGGATTGCTGGGCCGGAGAGGCCGCCTGTACCACCTCCCAACCACGGGCTTTCACTGTGCCCGGCGGGCGCCAGCGCCATAGCACGCAGCGTGTTGATCAGCGACACCGCATCAGCCCCGCCGGCCTCGGCAGCTGCTGCGCACGTTGCCACATCCGCGGTATTGGGGGTGAGCTTGACGATCAAGGGCTTGGCCAGGCGGGAGCGCACCTCGCGCACGACCGCCTCCAGCTGCTTGGGATCCGCTCCGATATCGAGGCCGGTCTTGACATTAGGGCAGGAGACGTTGAGCTCTACGGCAGCGATCTGCATCTGCGCCTGGCATACCTCAAGCAGACGTGCGATCTCGGCGGCAGTGGCACCCATCACATTCGTGATCAACGGTGCATCGACCTCCGCCAGCAGACTGCTCAGCGCGGGCAGGTCGTGGGCCAGATAGCCCGCGAGGCCCTTGTTGGGCAGCCCGATCGAATTGACGAGCCCAGCCGGCGACTCCCACAGCCGCGGCGGTGGATTGCCCGCACGGGGCGCCAGCGTGATCGTCTTGGAGACGAACGCGGCGAAGGGAAACTCCGCGCGCAGCGAGGCGCCGAAGGCGGTATCGGCCGCCAGCAGGTCAAAGGTGCCCGAGGCATTGATGATCGGATGGCTCAGCTCCAGGCCGCAGAAGTCGACACTCACGCTGGCGCTCCCGCATGGGCATCAACGTGTGCAAGGCGCGCGGCGTCGATCACGGGCCCCTCGACACACACCCGCAGGTAGCCATCCTTGGTGGGGACGACACAGCCGAAGCAGGCGCCGAAGCCGCAGGCCATGCCGGACTCCAGCGCCAGGCGTGCGGGCACTTCGCGCTCGGCACACATTGCCCTGACGGCCTCGAGCATTGGCGCGGGGCCGCACGCATACACAACCGCCTCTGGATCCTCGTCGAGCTCGCGTGCGAGCAGGTCGGTGACGAGGCCATGATGACCGACGGCGCCGTCGTCGGTGGCGATCCGGACATTCTGCAGCAGCGCGGCACCCTCGGCGTGCGCGCCGTCGCGGAAGCCGAGCAGGGCTACGCCCGTGGGCGCGGCAAGGTCGCGTCTGCCCTCCGCTCCCGTGCTCGTGGCTGGCGTGCCGCTGTGCTGCAGGAGCAGGTCCTGAAGGATCGCCAGCGGCGCGATGCCCACGCCACCCCCCACGAGGAGCGCCCGCCGACCCTCATCGGGCGGCGTAAAACCCTGGCCGAGCGGCCCCAAAACCCAGACCTCCTCACCCGCGCGCAGTTCGCAGAGCCGCTGCGTGCCAGGTCCGACGTCCTCGAGTAGATAGTGGGCCTCCATGCCGTCCTCCCCCTCCTGCCAGCGCGCAATGGAAAAGGCGCGAGGCACGTGGGGTCGCTCATCCTCCCCCCCGCCCCAGCGCTGCACGGCGGCGAGCATGGAAAACTGCCCCGGCGCGGGCGCGGGGCCATCTGGATCAGCGAGGCGCAGCACGCGGTAGGCGCCCAGCTCCTGCATGCCCACGACGGTCAGCGCCCGTCGCGCGATCGGCGCCTGCGGCCTCACGCCACCTCGGCCTGATCGGCGTCGGGGTGCACGCGGTAGCCGTGCAGCTCCTGCAGGCAGAGCACGGGCGGCTCGCCGCCGAGGCGCGCGCCGGCGATGGCACGCGCGGCGGAGACGCCGGCGGCGAGGGTGGTCAGACAGGGCACGCCGTGCCCGACGGCGGCGCGGCGGATCTCCCAGCCGTCGGTGCGCGCACCCGAACCCGTGGGGGTGTTGACGACGATGTCCACATCGCCGCGCTCGATCCAGTCGACCACGTGCGGCGAACCCTCGCCGATTTTGTTGAGGCGCTCGACGGGGATGCCCATGCGCGCGATGGCCTCGGCGGTGCCGCGTGTGGCGACGATGCGAAAGCCAGCGTCGTGCAGGATCTGCGCGATCGCGAAGGCACCTGACTTATCGGAGTCGGTGACGGTGATGAAGGCCGTTCCCCCCGCGGGCAGCGGCACCCCGGCGGCCGCCTGGGCCTTGGCAAAGGCCGTGGGGAAGTCGCGCGCGATGCCCATGACCTCGCCGGTGGAGCGCATCTCGGGGCCGAGCACTGCGTCGGCGCCATCGAAGCGATCGAAGGGCAGCACGGCCTCCTTGACTGAGACGTGGTCGCCGAAGCCGAGCCCTTCGCGCCCGTGCGGCAGCCCCAGCGCGGCGATGCGCTCGCCGAGCATGATGCGACACGCGAGCTTGGCCAGCGGTAGCCCCACGGCCTTGGAGACGAAGGGCACCGTACGCGAGGCGCGCGGGTTGGCCTCGATCACATACAGGCGCTCGCCGTGCACGGCGAACTGCACGTTGAGCAGTCCCACGACTCCGACCTCCAGCGCAATGCCGCGCGTGGCGGCGCGTATCTGCTCGAGCATCTCGCCGCCGAGCGAGTGCGGCGGCAGCACACAGGCGGAGTCTCCGGAGTGCACGCCGGCCTCCTCGACGTGCTGCATGATGCCGCCGATCCACACGTCGTGCCCGTCGCAGAGCGCGTCGACGTCGACCTCGATGGCATTCTCGAGGAAGCGATCGAGGAAGATTGCGCCGCCCGTGGCGAGGTCGTCTTTTTTTGAGGGGCCGGCAGAGCCGGCCGTGTGGGCCGCGTCATGCTGTTCCGGCGCGTGGCGATCTGCGGCGAGCTCGGCTGAGGTGCTATCGCTTGGGGCCAGGCGGGGCGAGCCATTCGCACCGTTCTGGCGTGCCAGGTAGTCAGCCAGACCCGCGCGGGAGTAGACGATCTCCATCGCGCGACCGCCGAGCACGTAGGAGGGGCGCACGAGCAGCGGGTAGCCCACGCCGTCGGCCTCATCGAGCGCCTGCGCGACGGTGGTGGCGGTGGCGTAGGGCGGCGCCTGGTAGCCGAGCCTCTGCAGCAGCGCGCCAAAGCGCCCGCGGTCCTCGGCGAGGTCGATGGCGTCGACGCTCGTGCCCAGCAGCGGCACGCCAGCTGCCTGGAGCCCCGCGGCCAGCTTCAGCGGGGTCTGGCCGCCGAACTGCACGAT
>DATBPO010000052.1:0-13341 GCA_036561265.1 Solirubrobacteraceae bacterium
GAGAACCACACGGCAGGCGAGCGGGCCGAGGGCGAGCAGGCACTCGAGCATATCGCTGGCATCTTTGAGTCCTGGCCGGACATCGAGTTCCAGACACGCAGGCTGTATGTACGCGAGGACCTGGTGGTGCAGGAGTGGACCGCCACGGCGACACACGTCAAGCCGCTGAGCCGCGGCGAGATCGTGGCGGAGCCCTCGGGCAAGCGCATCGAATGGGACGGCATGGATGTGATCCCCTTCGAGGGCGGCAAGGTCAAGCGTAAGGACGTTTACTCGGATTCGGTCTCGATCCTGCGCCAGGTGGGGCTGATGTAAGCCTCAGGCGCCGCGGCGCAGCGGCGGGCACTGCATCCTCGCCAGGACACTGCCGCGCGAGCCATTGGCGTAGGTCGATTCGGCGGCGAAGGGGAATCCCCCTTTGGGGCACTTGGCGGGCACGATGACGGTATTCGCCGCGGAGGATCGCGCGTGCCTACTCACACCGAGCGTCAGCGAGAAGAGCACGGGCGAGGCATCGGGCGTCGCGGGCAGGGCGCGAATCGGCGGCACGTCGAGCACGAGCTCTTCTCCGTAGGGCGCGCGATCAAAGCGCATCTCCCCGTTGAACACGAGGCGCTCGGACAGGGGCGTGAAGCCTTCGGCGAGGATCGCCAGCGTGGGCTGGCCGCCCCGCAGCGGGCCGACGAAGGCCGTCAGTGTGATGCGCTCGTCGACGATCTGCGACCCCCCAGGGAGCTCGGTGAGCGCGTGCCCCTGGCCGACACGCGCAGCAGCGGGACAGGCACGGGCGCCGTGGGCGCGCAGGCGCGCCGCTGAGCAGCCGCGCAGGTTGGGTATGTCAAGACCCATGCCGGCGGGAAAGTGCACAAATAGCCTGCGCACGGGAGAGGGCACGCGACCTTCCGCGGGTGTCGGCGCCACCGCGGAGTTGCTTTCCAATCCGGTGACCGCGTAGCGGATCGAAAATGTCAGGGCGCCACGCGCGCCGAGCTGGTCGGGGGAGAAGGTGGAGGTGAGAGTCGAGGAGATCCCCAGAGGCGCCGGGGGGGTAGTCGAGGGCGGGACCAGTACGGGCACACCAAACGCCGCATACGCTGCGGGCACGGCCCATAGAGCCACCGCAGCGCATGCCAAAAGCATCCCCGCGCATGCCACCAGCGCCCCCGCCCAAACCGCCAGCTTCCCTGTGCAGGCCGCCAGCGTCCCTGTACGGGGCAACGTCCCTATACGGGGTATACGGCGCTTGCGCGCGCGAGCAAGCGTCATGGCCAGCCGGTGGTCGTCTTTCATGCTGTCCACGATAGCCCCGCACGCGGCATCCCACGCCGGGACACCCATTTAGCGCGGGCAGGGAATGGTGCCCTTGTAGGTGTTGGCGGTACCGTCTTCGAAGCTGAAGGCCGCCTCGTAGGGGAAGCCACCCGCGGGGCAGGACTTGGGCACGATGAGACCCTTGACGTGCACGAGCCTGCGCTTGCCGTGGATGGTCCTGAAGTAGGCGACCTTGGAATCGCCAAACGTGAAGGAGGTCTTTTCCACCGAGGCATAGGAGGCGCCGGGCAGCGTGGGGATGGTGGGTATGTCAAAGCTCACGCCCCAGCCGTAGGGCTTGGGTCCATACACTTCGCGGGCCGTGAGGACGAGCTGGACGGAGACGGGAGTGACGGCGTTGACATAGATGAGCACCGCCACACGTCCGCCTTCGCGAGGACCGAGGAAGAAGTCGAGGGTGAAGGGCTCGTGGATGACTTCACCGGCCAGTTCCAGCAGGCCGACGCCACCGCCGAAGCCGATGCGAGAGTCGGCCGGACAGGCCGAGGGGCCGACGGCTTCGAGCTTGGCCACGGTGCAGGTGCCGGCGCCGCGCACGTCGAGTGTCAGGCCGGCCGGCCCGTAGGCCGTGACATGCCTGATCGGCGAGGGCACGCCCGGTGTGGTTGAACCGAAGAGCGCGGTGGCCGAGAGGTTGGTCGACGCGCCGAGCTTGTCGGGGGTGAAGGTCGTGCGGATACTCAGCGTCTGCGCCGCCCACGCAGCCCCTGCCAGCGCCAGGCAGACACAACCGACGAACATTCCAAACAGGATCTTGACGTGGGAAATCTGACATTTGCGCGACACGTCATATTTGCGCAGCAGCATCAACAGCATCGTCATCACGCTCCACTCTGTTCAGAGGGTGGCCCCTCTATTTCGGTTAGACCTTGGGCATCACTCCCCCGCCTTGCCGGCCCGTGCGTCCTTGCCGGCCGATGCGTCCTCGCCGGCCCTGGCGTCCTCGCCGGCTGGTGCGGCCGGCCCGCTGGCCCGGGTGAGCGCTGCAAGCGTTTCGTAGAGGCCCGCGAGCTCATCGCCGGTGGGGATCGCCTGGGGATCGAGCAGGTACTGCACCATCAGCCCATCGACGATGGCGAGCAGGAAGGAGGCGAAGACCTCCAGCAGGCGGCGCGGAGGCTGCTCGCCCTCGGGTCTGCCGGCGAGCATGGTCTCGACGATACGACGGCGCTGCTCGTCGTAGTGCGCCGCCAGACGCCCGCGCAGCTCCGGGGAGCGCTGGGTCTGTGAGAGCGCCTCCAGGAAAGTCAGGAACAGCGGCACCCGCCTGGGAAAGTCCTCCACCATGGGGCGGGCCTGCGCGGCCATGTGCTCCAACGGTCCGGCGTTGGGATCGGCGCTGGCCAATTCGCTTGAGACCGCGCCGACCTCCTCGGTCCACTCCAGAAACGACTCCAGAAGCGCCTGATTGAGCAGCTTCTCGCGCGAGCCGAAGTGGTAGTTGACCGCCGAGAGGTTCGTCCCCGAAGCAGCCGCGATATCGCGCACGCTCGTGCCTGCGTAGCCCTGCTCGAGGATCAGTTGCTTGGCCGCATCGAGCAGCGCTGTCTTGGTCGCGTTTCCGTCGGCCATGCGGTGCGTAGAACCCTATCATTCAAACGACCGTATCAAACAAACGATCGTTTGTCAAACGAAGGTGTTTACTTCAACCCCAACCGCAGCTCCTCGCTGGCGAACTCGATTCCGAGCGGCTCGATGAGCACGCGCCGCGGACCCTGCTCGACGGCACCGGCGACGAGCGCCTGGAAGCCCAGACCGCGCGCGATATCCGCCACCCGCCGAGCGCAACCGGGGGCGCAGTAGACGGCGAAGCCGGCGCCCATGTTGAGCGTTGAGTAGGCGGCGCGGTCGCTCATGCCGGTCTGCTGGGCTAGGTAGCGGAGCACCTCGGGGACGGGCAGCAGCTGCGTGATCCGGTAGGTGAGCTCGTGGGGAGGACGCATGAGCTTGAGGAAGCCGTGGCCGGTGATGTGGCTCAAATAGCTCACGCGCACGCCGTCGTCGTCGCCGTGGCCGTCGGCATCGAGCAGCGCCTCCACGAGGGGCGAGTAGAGGAATGAGGGCTCAAGCAGGGCCTCGCCAAGGGTGGTCCCACTGGGTAGCGGCGTGGCAAAGCCCTCCTCCAGGCCCCGCGCGACCATGCGGGCAAGCGAGGAGCCGTTGGCGTGCAGGCCGTTGCTGGCGACCAAAACGATTTCGTCCCCGGCGGCGAGGTCCTGTCCGAGAATCGCGGCAGCGCCAGCCGCCACCACGCCCACGGCGCTGCCGGCGAGCTCGATGTCGGCGGCGGCGACGAGCTCGGGCAGCGAGGGTGACTCTCCCCCGCCCCACACGCAGCCGGCCTCGGCGCAGGCCGCGGCCCAACCCTCGATGAGCTCGCGGTGCCAGTCGTGGTTGGCAAACCAGTCGGGGGTGCCGGTGGCGAAGTAGGCGTTGAGCACGAGCGGGCGGGCGCCGACGCAGCAGAGGTCGTTGACGATGGCGGCGACGGCGTCGTAGGCGACGGCGCGAAAGCGGTTGATGCCCTGCTGCTCGGCGACGAGGCGCGCGATGATGGACTTGGTCCCCAGCCCCTCGAGCACGAGCGCAAGGGTCTGCCCGGCGAGCTCGAAGACGAAGGCGGGCTCGCCGCGGGACTCATCGAGCGCGCGGCCGCCGCGGGCGCTCAGCAGCGAGGAGGTTGCTAAAGCGGAGTCGATCGCCAGACGTTTGCCGGCGTCGAGCACGGCGTAGTCGATGCCGGCGCTGCGATAGGCATCATCGCCCCTTCCGCCGCCCGCGCCGTCGCTCACGCCGCGTAGTCTAGACCGGCGCGACGCGCTCATGCCAGCGCTCGACCTGCTCGAGCTGGGCGGCGAGCGACAGAAGGCGCCCCTCGGTGTTGGCGGGCCCGAGCAGCTGCACGCCGAAGGGCAACCCATCCCGGTTGACGCCGGCGGGCACGCTGACGCCGGGCCAGCCGAGCACGTTCCAGGGCCAGGCGTAGGGGCAGGCGCCGGCGACGAGCTGGTCGGTGGCAAAGCCGGAGAGCCCCTGGGTGGCGCCGATGGGCAGCGGCGGCAGGGCGGTGGTGGGCGCGAGCACGATGTCGGCGCGCTGGAAGACGGCGCCGGCGCGGCGCTGGAAGAAGGACTCAAGGCGCCGGGCCGGCCCCAGGACGGGCCGCGCCAAGAGGCGCCCGACGAGCGCGGAGCTGCGCGTGATGGGGTGCAGCAGAGAGCGGTCGGGAACCTGTGCGGCGAACTGGTGCACGCCGGACTGCCCGCGGGCCACCAAAGTCAACCCCATGAGCCCGTAGCGAGGCTCGTCCTCGATGACGGTGTGGCCGAGCTCGCGCAGGACGCCACCGAGGCGGTGCACGGCGGCACGGATCTCGTGGTCGAGGCGCACGGGGGCACCACTGAAGGGGGCACGTAGCGAAAGCGCGATGCGCAGCCGGCCGGGCTCGCGGGCGGCTGCCTGCACAAAAGACTCCGGGGGAGGCGGGGGAACGTGCAGATCGCCGGGGTGCTGACCGCTGAGAACGTCGAGCATCAACGCGGCATCGGCGACGGTGCGCGCCAGCGGCCCGAGGCAGGTGAGGCCGTTGAAGGACTCGGGTTCGGGCCAGGTGGAGATGCGTCCGCGCTGGGGCTTGATGCCGACCAAGCCGCACCAGGCGGCGGGGATGCGCACGGAGCCCGCGCCGTCGGAGCCGGTGGCGATGGGCACGATGCCGCCGGCAACCGCCGCGGCAGAGCCACCGCTTGAGCCCCCGGGCGTGTGATCGAGATTCCAGGGGTTGCGCGTGGCCCCAAAAGCGGCCCCCTCGGTGAAGGGGTAGAGCCCGATCTCGGGCGCGTTGGTCTTGCCGACGATGATGGCGCCGGCCGCGCGCAGGCGCCGCACGAGCTCGCAGTCCTCGGTCTTCAAGGGAAACTCGCCGGGGCAGCCGAAGGCGGTGGGGTGCCCGGCGACATCGACGTCGTCCTTGACGGCGACGGGCACGCCGAGCAGCGGCAGACGCTCGCCGGCGGCCAGGCGCCTGTCGGCTGCGGCGGCCTCGGCACGGGCGGAGTCCTCGAAGACGACGCGAAAGGCGTTGAGCGTGGGCTGGGTGTCACGGATGCGCGCGAGGGTGCGCTCGACCAGTTCGCGGGAGCTGACACGACCGTCGGCGAGCGCGGCGACGCAGTCCACGAGGCTCATGGGCATGGCCTGCAAAGCGCCGGCGGCTGGGATCTGGGTGGTGGACACGAAAGGAACAGTAGCGCCTTACTACTGAGCAGAAACCCGCAACACCCCCCGATGAGTTCTCCGCCGCCAGCGCATAGCTTCAGAGTCGTGATCCGTCTAGCTGGCCTGTCGATTCGTAAGCCTCGGGCAATGCTCGCGGCGAGCCTAGCGATCGCGGTGGCGCTGGGGGCGATCGGCCTGGGTGTCTCCCATTCGCTGTCGCCGTCGATCGTGGTGGTGTCGGGCACGGAGAGCTCACGCGCACAGGCGCTGGCGAACGCGAAGTTCGGTCCGGCGCAGCTCGTCCCGATCCTCCTGCAGGGCCCGGCGAGGCAGCTGAACCGCCAGGGACCAAGGCTGGTGCGCGACCTGGTGAGGCGCCCCCACACGCGCGCGCTGAGCGCATGGGACGCGGGCGTGGCCTCGCAGGGCCTGCGCCCGAGCGCGAACGCGGGCATGATCGTGGTCTCAGTTGATCGCCCCGAAAAGGACGTGGTCAATGGCGATCAGCCACAGATCGAAGCGCTGGTAAAGCGCGACATCGGCACACCGGTGCACGCGAGCGTCACGGGCCAGCCCTCGATCGATAGGGCGCTGAAGAACGAAGCGCTGTCAACGACACGCCGCTCGGAGCTGATCGCGCTGGGCATCCTCTTCCTGCTGCTGCTCGTGGGACTGCGTGCCCCCGTGGCAGCCGGCGTGGTGACGGCGATCGGCGCGGGCGTGGTGCTCTCGGCGTTCGGCCTGATGGCGCTGCTGGGGAAGCTGATCGACACGGACCCGATCGCGGTGGCGCTGGCCTCGATGACGGGCCTGGCCCTGGCCGTTGGCTATTCACTACTAATCCTCGATCGCTTCCACCAGGAGGAGGGAGAAAAAGAGGGAGAGGCTCCGCTTCGCTCCGCCGTGGTGGCCGCGAACGGCGATCCCGCCGCGGCCGACACCGCCGGGCGCACGTCACCCCTGACGGCGACCTCAACAGGGGCCGCGTACTCCGATCCCGCCGCGGCCGACACCGCCGGGCGCACGTCACCCCTGACGGCGACTTCGGCGGGGGCGGCACGCGCTGCATCGGACGCGGTGGCCGGCACGGGACGCGCGATTCTGTTCGCAGGCACGGGCATGATTCTGGCGCTGCTGCTGGCAACGGCGATCGCGCCGACGAAGATCCTGACCTCACTGGGTATCGGGGTACTGCTGTGCAGCGCGCTGGCGGTGGGCGCGGCTGTGGTGGTGATGCCAGCGGCGCTGGTGCTGTTCGATCGCAGCATCGCGACGGGCTGGATGGCGCCGAAGACGCTGACGCGGGACTGGGACAGACTTGTGGGTGCGGGAGCGTGGGTGCGCAAGCGCGCGGTCCTGGCCGGCGCGCTCGCCACAGCCGTGCTCGTAGCGCTCGCCGCGCCGGTGTTCTCGCTGCAGACGGGCCCACCCGACGTGAGCCAGCTGCCGCCGGGCAACGCGGCGCGGGTGTCCTTCGAAGAGGTGGCGCGGGTGATGGGGCCGGGCTGGCCGACGCCGTACAACATGATCGTCGCCACCCCCGCGGGGCCGATCACGACGGCGGCGACGCTAGCGAAGCTGGACACCTTGCAGGAAGAAATCGCGCGTGATCCGCGGGTGGCCTCGGTGGCGGGACCGGGAGCGCTGAGCAGCCAGACGAAGGCGCTGGGGAAGCTGCCGAGGTCGCTGAACGAATCGGGCAAGCTGCTGAAGGGCGGCAAGAGCGACCTGGGCAGATTGGTAAACGGACTGGGCCAGGCGGGCAGCGGGGCGGCGCAGCTGCAGAGCGGACTGCGTTCGGCGTCGAGCGGGGCGAGCCAGCTGCATAGCGGCTCGGGCGAAGCGCAGGCGGGCTCGGCGAAGCTGCATACCGGTCTGATCGCGGCGCGCACGGGTTCGGTGAAGCTGTCGGGCGGCCTCAAGCAGGCGCTGGCGGGCGCGAACGCTTTGAAGAGCGGCGCGAGCCAGGCACTGGCGGGATCGGTTGACATCGCAAGCGGCCTGGGCAGCGTGAATGTGCCGGTGGGGGCGAGCGTGCCGGCGACGAAGCAGCTGGCGGGGTTGACGGCGAGCACGAGCGACTCGGTGGGCAGCTTGCAGGCGCAGTCGCAGAGCGCGAGCAGCGCGGTGGCGAGCGCAACGGCGGCGCTGCAGAGCATGGGCGCGGGCAAGGAAGACCCGAAGTACGGCGAAGCGCTGGCGGCGCTGAACCACGCGGGTAACGCGATCGGCGGCGTGAGCGGCGGCCTGGCCTCCACAGCGCCGGGCGCAAAGGAAGCGGCGGGCATCGCGGCGAGCGTGTCGGCGCAGAGCGCGTTCCTGACGAAGGCGCTGAGCGAACTGCATACGGGCGCGAGCAAGCTGCAGGCGGGCCTGTTGAAGCTGCAGCACGGCAACGCGCAGCTGGCGGCGGGGGTTGGAAAGCTCTCGGGCGGCGGCGGGGAACTGACGGGCGGGCTGACGCAGCTGCGCGACGGCGCGGGCGCACTTGAAGCGGGTTTGAACCAGCTGACGAGCGGCACGGGCCAGCTGGAAAGTGGCCTGGCGGGCGGGGTCTCCCCCACGGGGCAGTTGGTCAACGGCCTGGGCATCATGCAGAGGAGCGTGTCGAAGTTCCGTGGGCAGCTGCCCTCGCCGAAGGACCTGGAAGAACTGCAGGCGCAGTCGCCGGGGTTGTTCAACTCGGGTTATTTCCTGCTGGCGGCGGTGGCGGGCGCGCAGCCCTCGGCAAGCAACGCGGCGGGCTTTGCGGTGAACGTGACGCGCGGCGGCAGCGCTGGGCAGATCGTGGTCATCTCCCGCTACCCGGCGAACGCGGCACAGACGGCCGCACTGGGCGAACGGCTGAAGCGGATCGCAACGCGCTTCGCGGTGGCCAATCACCTGCAGGTGGCGGTGGGCGGCCCGGCGGGCAATTTGGCGGACTTCACGAGCGCGACGAATGAGCGCCTGCCGTGGGTGATCGCGGCGCTGGCGTTCGCCGTGGCACTGGCCTTGGGCCTGGCGCTGCGCGCGGTGCTGCTGCCAATCGTGGCGGTGCTGTTCAACCTGCTTACAGCGGCGGCGACGTTTGGCGTGATGAGCCTGCTGTTCAGCGGCTCGAACCCGCCGCTGGGCGGCCCGGGGTACATCGACCCGATGTCGATCGTGGGCATCTTCACGATCGTGTTCGGCGTGTCGCTGATCTACCTGGTGGTGCTGCTGGAGCGCACGCGCGAGGAGCTCGTGGCGGGCAGGAGCGTGGACGAGGCGCTTGACATCGCGCTGCGCAAGACGGCGGCGGCGAGCACGGGCTCGGGCGTGCTGATGATCGCCGCGGTGATCCCCTTCATCACCACCGATCTGCTGACGGTGCGCGAGCTGGGCGTGGGCCTGGCGGTGGCGGTGGCGATCGATGTCTTCGTCGTGCGGCCGGTGCTGTTGCCGGCCGCGGTGGAGCTGTTGGGCCCCTACAGCTGGTGGCCCACACATACCGGCGATGAGAGGGCGCCAAAGCCCCCCAAGCAGCACAGGAAGTGGCACCTGCCGCAGTTCCCAACGACGTGGCGCCACCCCCGGTCACGTCCGAGTCACTGAGGAGAAGAGAGCATGCAAAGGTTCAAGATCGCAGCACTGATGAGCACGGCCCTGGCGATGCTGGCCGTCGCGGCCGTGGCCGTGGCGAGCAGCCAGTTCAGCCAGACCTCCAACGTCACGCTGACGGCCACGAAGGCGGGCAAGACGACGGGCTTCAAGGCCGCCATCAAGTCGAGTGACCCGGGCGAACCGGGCGGCAAGCCGCAGGCGCTGAAGACGCTGACGCTGACGCTGCCGAGCGCGACGAAGTTCAACTTCAAGACCAAGGCGATCACGCCGTGCACCGCGAGCGACACCGAAATCAAGGGAACGGGCGGCGCTGTGTGCCCGGCGAAGAGCAAGATCGGCAGCGGTAGCGCCGAAGCCAATGGCGCGCCCGCGCTGCCACTAATTCCCGAGAACGCCACGGCTTATGCGGGCAAGAGCGATCTGATTTTCCTGCTCGCTCCCAAGGGGCCGGCTGGATCGGTGCTGGTACTGCACGGGGCCGTCTCTAAGAACAAGGTGACCGTCGCCGTGCCACAGATCTCCGCGGGGGGCCTGACGATCGTGATCACGGGCCTGAACCTGACGGTGAACAAGATCGGCGGCGGCAAGACCGCCTTCATCACCGCCGGCAAGTGCAGCGGCGGCAAGTTCACGGTGAAGTCGGGCTTCGTGTACTACAGCGGTGCACCGGTGAATCTGACGAGCTCGTCGAAGTGCAGTAAGTAGTAATAGGGCGATCCCCGGTGCGCCACCTTGGTGCGCGGGCACGGCCATTGGCTCTCCTTCCCCCGGACAGACTGGCGCGTCGAAACCCTTGGCGCGCCAGTCCCCTCGCCCGACGCTGGACGAGCTGCTCAGCGCGCTAGCCAGCCGCCGTCGACGCGCAGGGTGGCGCCGGTCACATAGCCGGCTTCGGAGGAGGCCAGGAAACAGATCGCCGCCGCCGGCTCCTCGGGCGTGGCGAAGCGCCCCAGCGGGATTGCCTCTTTCAGCTCCGCAGCCCGTTCAGGGTCCGCACGCATGGCCGCGTTCATGCCTGTTTTCGTCACACCAGGCGCAACGGCGTTAACGCGGATGCCGTGCGGCGCGAGCTCCAGCGCAAAGGCGCGGGTGAGCATCAGCAGGGCGCTCTTGGAGGCGGTGTAGGCGGCGTGGCGGGGAAGCGCGATGAAGGACTCGATCGAGGCGACGTTGACGATCGCACCTGGGACTCCCGCCTGGATGCGGGCGCGGGCGAACTCGCGCGAGAGACGCAGGGGCGCCGTGAGATTGACCTGCAGCGTGCGCTGCCACACGTGCAGAGGATGGTCGAGGAGGTCGTGGCGCTCCAGGATGCCCGCTGCGTTGACCAGCACGTCGCAGTCGCGCACGGCGGCAAGGGCCTCCTCGCTGCTCACATCGGCCGCCAGCCGATGGGCACCGGGAATGGAAGCAAAGGTCTCCTCCAGGCCCTCCCCGGAGGTGTCGAGCCCGACCACCTCCGCGCCCTCGCCCGCGAGCCGGCGGGCGGCCGCCCGGCCGATGCCCGAAGAGGCGCCGGTGACGAGCGCGCGCTGAGCGACGAAGCGCCCGACGGGGGGCTCCGCGCCTGTAGGCGGTGCGGTCATCGCAGGCCCCTGCACACGCTCGACAGTCGATCAGTCATCGCAGCAGATACCCCCCGTCTACGTAGACGATCTCACCCGTCACGTAACGCGCAGCATCGGACAGCAGAAACGCGACGACGTCGCCCACATCCTGGGGCGTGCCCGGGCGCCCGCCGAGCGGGATCGCCTGCTCGAGCTCCGGCATTGGCGGCGTCATGGCGGTGGCTATCGGTCCCGGCCCTACCGCTACCGCACGAATGCCGTGAGGCGCGAGCTCAAGCGCCTGGGCTCTGGTCAAGCCGTGCAGCCCCCCCTTGGTGGCAGCGTAGGCGGCCTGCGGCGGATCCGCCCAGCCAACCTGGGACTCGATCGAGCACACGTTGACGATCACACCCTCGACGCCCTCCTTCACCCAGTGGCCCGCCACTGCCTGCGAGAGCAGAAAGGGAACGGTCAAATTGAGCGCCATCATCGCGTCGATGTCCTCGTCGGACTGCTCCCAGCAGTTGCCCTCCAACAGCAGCCCGGCGTTGTTGACGAGCGCGTCCACACGCCCGCAGGTCTCAAGCGCAGCGTCGAGCACTCGCTGAGAGGCATCGGGCTCGGTCAGGTCGCATTGGAGATGCACGGCCTCCCCGGGAGAGCGGCTCACGCCAAAAACCTGCATCCCGGCAGCGGCGAGCGCGCGTGCGATCCCTTCACCGATCCCGCGTGAGGCGCCGGTAACGATCACAACGCGATCGCTCATGCAATCAGACCCGCTCCCGCGCCGAACGATCGCCATGCAGGCCCACTATTGGCACACGGTTATCTCCTGAATGGGCCAGCGTGTGAGTAGCTCGACGCCGCCCTCGCGCACCACGACCATCTCCTCCACGCGCACGCCCTGGCCGTGACCGTCGCGGTCCTGGGTCTCGACCGCCATCGTCATGCCCTCGGCGTAGACGGTGGCGCCCTCCGCGCAGGCGCCGCGCCAGGTCAGGGGGATCTCATACAGCGACAGCCCGATGCCATGGCCCCAATGGTTGGTCGTCATCTGCCAGGCTTCGCTGGCGCCGTAGTACTCCCAGTACTCGCCCTTGGCATCGGGGAAGCGCTGGGCGGCCTCAGCGGTGCTCACACCGGGAGCGATGGCCTCCAATACCGAGTACAGATTCTCCACCGCCCGCGTGTGCGCCTCACGCGTCTCGGGGCGCGGCTCGCCGCAGCTGAAGGTGCGGTAATAGCAGGAACGGTAGCCGTGGAAGCCGATGTTGTAGAGGTCGCTGTAGACCACATCACCCGGGCGGATAATGCGATCGGTCGTGTCGGCCTGGCTCTTGGGCCAGGTGTTGGGTCCGCTTGAGATATTGCCGCCGCCGTGTTCGCCGCCGAGCTCGATGATGCGCGCGACGCCGCGGGCAAAGACCTCGCTCTCACGCGCTCCGGGGCGGATGGCTTCACGCATCGTCTGAAAGCCCGCCTCGCAGACGGAGGCGCTGAGGCGCAGGCACTCCACCTCATCGGGGGTCTTTATGGCACGGGCAGCGGCCAGTACGGCGCCGGCGCCGGCATCGACCACATAGCCGTAGCGCTCAAGCAGCGCCGTCAGGCCCGGCTGGCCGACATCGAGGCCGAGGCGACCGGAGAGCACACCGTGATCGGAGAGCGCCGCGGCGATCTCCTTGGCCATCTGCTTGAGCAAGAGCTCCGCCGCGGGACCTGCGCCGAGGGCGGCGGGCACGATGCCGATGCCGGGCGTGGCGTAGCGGATGTCATCGAGCCACGGGCAGGTGCGCCGCTCGTGGATGGCGTGATCGGCGCTGTCCCAGTGCGTGATACGCCCGTCGCCGCTGAGCAGCGAGTAGTGAAAGCCACCGGCGCCAGAGACGGAGGTCGTGGCCACCGCGGTGACATAGCGGATGTTGGGGTCTGAGAGCAGCAGCATCGCGTCGTAGCCTGCCGCCGCCATCGCCTCCTTTGCGCGGGCCAGGCGCTGGGTACGCATGCGGGCCATGTCAATGCGTGACTCCCAGTCGACGGCCATCGCGCCGCGGGTACCCTCCATGTAGCCGGGCTCGATGATGCTCACGCGGTGCCCCCGCGATCGGCCTGGATCGCCATCGCCTCGGCGCCCGGCCTCATCGCGCAGCCACCATTGCAAAGTCTCCGTGCACGATCTCCGCCTCTCCCGCAGCGGGCCACGCAACAAGCCGACGCACAGCGGCGCTAACCGACTCCACCGAGGGATAGACATACGCCTCCGAGGAGCCAAAGGGTGTGGGCCAGTGCCTGGCGCCCAACCGGCCGATCACAGCACCGTGCGCGACATGGTCCACCGCGGCAGCGAGCGTGGCAGTGATCCCTCCCAGCAGTGGGTCATCGCCGAGGCACAGCACGCGTCCAGTATGCCGGGAGGATTCGCCAATTGTCTGCTCGTCAAGAGGCGAGAGGAGTCTCAAATCCACCACCTCCAACGCCACGCCCTCCACAGCCAACTCCTGTGCCGCCGCGAGGGCGAGCGTCGTGCCATAGCCGAAGCACAGCACCGTGGCGTCGCGGCCAGGACGCAGCACCCGCGCAGCGGGAATGCCGTCGCGTGACTCCTCGTCCCCTGCGGCCGGCGCGCCCGGCGGCTCACCCTCCACCACGTCTCTCACCA
>DATBPO010000053.1:0-2567 GCA_036561265.1 Solirubrobacteraceae bacterium
AGCTCGGCGAGCCGCCCGAGACCTACCCCAGCGCCCTGTGACCGTGCGGTCCGTAAAGACAGCGCGGTCAGCGCCCCGCACCCTGCTCGGTGCTGCTGCCACCGGATACACCAGGCCGGCCGCTGCTCAGTAGTCCTCCCGGAAGGTCCGTACGCAGCTTGCACCGATGCGCACACCCGATCCAGCGAGGTAGCGTTGCCACGATGAGCGGACCTGGAACATCGGAGGGCAGCTACCTCACTCCACGCCTAGAGAACGCCCTGGTGGCGGACGCGATGCGGCATGGCATCCTCAGCTGCTCGGCAGACGCCTTCTTGAGGGACGCCGCGCGAACCATGTCGTTGCGCCACGTGCACACGATCCTCGTGACCGATGAGGACGGGTCGCCCTACGGGATACTCTCGGACAACATCCTGCTCGGCGCACTGCTCGACTCCAACGGTGGTGAGCGGGCGCTGCGTGAGGTGGCCGACCGCGACATCAGCACGATCTCGAGCAGCGAGCCGCTGCTTGCGGCCGCCGAACTGATGCGCGACCGAGGTGTCGCTCATCTCCTGGTTCGAGATGCTCAGAGCGGCAGGCCCACAGGAATGCTCTCCACTCTGGACGTGGCCGGCATCCTCGCCTGGGGCGAGACCTGAAGTCACACGCCCGCAATCAGGGCGTAGCTGCGCACTCGCATGAGTGAAACCTCCAAGGATCGCGGCCAGCCTATGTCGGAGCAGACGATGCCCGTCCGGCCAGCCGCTCGAATCGATAGTCGCCGGGGGCAGCAAGGCGATCCCGCGCTGCTGCGGGCGCTCGCCGAGCCTGCGATGTACGGAGGGCACCTGCCGGTCGCGGTGCACGAGACGCACGCCTCGTGGGTGTTCGTGGCGGGCGAGCGCGCGTACAAGGTCAAGAAGCCCCTCGCGTTGGGCTTCCTGGACTACAGCACGCTTGAGCGCCGCCGCGACGCCTGCTGCGAGGAGGTGCGTGTCAACCGCCAGCTCGCACCCGGCCTGTACCTTGGCGTGCGCGCGATCGTGAAGACCGAGCGAGGCTTTCGCCTGGCTGGAGAGGGCGCTGCCGGAGCGGTGGAGTACGCCGTGGAGATGCAGAGCTTCAGCGAGCAGGACACCTTTGCGGGCCTGATCGCGTCGAGCTCCCTCACCCGCGTGCACGTCGCCGGGGTGGCCCGCATGCTGGCGGACTTTCACCGCTCCGCCGAGGTGGTGGCCGATTGGGGTCCCGATCGGGTGCTCGCCGCTTGGCGCAAGAACGTGCGCGAGCTGCGAACGGTGAGTCGTCCGCGCGCATGGCGGCTGGATGTCGCCGGTGGCTTCGGGGAGGCCTTTGTGAAGGCGCACGCGCCAGAGTTGCGAGAGCGCGCACGGCTGGGGCTCGCCCGCGATTGCCACGGCGACCTGCGCTGCGAGCACGTGCTGGCCAGACCGTCCGTCCGCGTCGTGGACCGCATCGAGTTCGATCCGCGGCTGCGCCGCACCGATGTCGCCTGCGACCTGGCGTTCCTGGCGATGGACCTCGAGGCGCGCGGGCAGCGCTGGGCGGCGGGCGAGCTCATCGCGGCCTATCGCGATGCGGGTATGAGCCCAGGCGGGGAGGGGCTGCTCTCGTTCTACTCCGCCCACTGCGCGCTCGTGCGCGTCAAGGTCGCGCTGATCGCCGCCGCCGAGCACGAGGGGGGAACCCGCGCCGAGGATCGGGGGCTGGCGCAGCGGTTGTGGTCGCTGAGCGAACGGCTGTGCTGGCGTGCGCGGGCGCCTGTGACGGTTGTGATCTGCGGGCCGGCCGCGAGCGGCAAGTCAGTGCTGGCCGCAGAGCTCTCGCGCCGGTCGGGGGCGCCGGTCGTTTCCTCTGACGCCGTTCGCAAGCGGTTGGCGCGCCTCGCCCCCGGTGAGCCGGCGCGCGCCGAGCACTACACCGCGAGCTTCACACGCACGACCTATGAGCAGCTCGCCCGCGACGCGCTACTCGCGCTCCATCGCGGCGACTCCGTGATCGTGGATGCGACCTGCCGCTCGCGCGCGGATCGCGCGCCACTGCTCAGCCGGCTGCGCCACAGCGCCACGACGCTCCTGGTCGTGCGCTGTGAGGTCCCCCTCGAGCTGGCCGTGTGGCGCGCGACACTGCGTCTGCGCGACCCACGACGCGTGTCCGACGCGACGCCCCAGATCGCCGCGGTCCAGTCTCGCGCGTTCGAGGAGCTCGACGAGCTGCCCCCCGGAAGCCTGCTGAGGCTCGACGCGACCCAGAGCCTCGATACTCAGGTGGCAGAGCTCGCGCGAGCGGTGGACCGCAGCAGAGTGAAAGGCGAAGCGGATCCTCCAACACAGATCGGCGACAGTCGATGAACCCGGAGATCACGATGGGTATCGTGGAAAGGTCTGCATCGTCACTGGAGCATCTTCGGGGCTCGGTGCCGCCACGGCGCGGCTGCTGAGCGGGTTGGGAGCGCAGGTCGTGCTCGCCGCCCGGCGGGCCGAGCGTCTGAAGGCACTCGCCGCGGAGCTCCTGGATCGCTTGCGGTCCCGACCGATGTCACAATCCAGGCGAGGTAAGCGGCT
>DATBPO010000054.1:0-7438 GCA_036561265.1 Solirubrobacteraceae bacterium
AGTAGAAGGCCTGCTGGAGAGCGCGCAGGACGAGCGAGGTGAGGGCAGCACGCCCGCCGGAGGGAGCGACACCTGCGTCGCCCTTGTGAGCGCGGCTGGCGACGGCGCGGATGTGGCGCTCGACGCGCCGGGATATCTCCCCCATGAGCTCGGAGGTCTGTGTGCGTGACATTTGCTTGGGTACTGGCGGGGTGGGGACGCCGAGCGAGACGAGCTGGTCGATGAGGCGTTCGACGCTCTCGACGGTGGGCCGCTCGTGGACGCGGTAGAGGCAGGGTATGCGGCGCGCGAAGAGGTGTCGGGCGACGGCTTCGTTGGCGGCGATCATGAGGTGCTCGATGAGGCGGTGGGACTCGGTTTGGGTGCGCTGGTGGACCTCGCTGACGTTGCCGCGGTCGTCGAAGATGAACTCGGGTTCGGGCTGGTCGAGGGTGAGGGCACCGCCGCGATCGGCACGCGCGTCGGCCAGCGCGGCAGACGCGTCGCGCGCAGCCGCCAATGGCTCGCCCCAGGGATCGGCGGCACGCTCGTGGCCGGCGAAGATGCGGTCGACCTGCTCGTAGTCAAGGCGGGCGTCGGAGCGGATGATGGAGCGGTGAAAGGTTGCGGATGCGACCTCGGCGCCGTGTAGGTCCAGCTCGACGGTGACGGCGAGGCGATCGCGGTGGGGCACGAGCGAGCAGGCTTTGTTGGAGAGGGCGTGGGGCAGCATGGGCTCGACGGCGCCGGGTACGTAGACGCTGGTGGCGCGGCGGCGGGCCTCGCGGTCGACGAGCGAGCCGAGGGGGGCGTAGGCGGCGACGTCGGCGATGTGAACGTAGACGCGCACGCGTCCCTCCCCGAGGCGCTCGGCGGAGATGGCGTCGTCGAAGTCACGGGCGGAGGCAGGGTCGATGGTGAAGGTGGGCAGCGAGCGCAGGTCGCGGCGGGAGGCGAGATCGGCGTGGGCGTCGAGTCCCTGTTCGCTTGCGCGGCGGGCCTCGCGCTCGAGGGGCTTGTCAAAGCGCCGCTGCAGGCCGCGCTCGCGCATCATCGCCTCAAGCGCCTGCAGGGCGCTTTCGCGCTTCTCGGGCGGCCAGGCGACGCTTGAGCCGTGGCCGGGCCCGCGCCGCACGGGGCGGCCTTTGTGTGCGGCTTTGGCGGGAGGTTTTCCGCGCCCGCGGCGTGGCGCCGGGGGGCTCACTTGACCTTGCCGGCGAGCGTTTCCAGGGCGATGTCGAGGCCGCGCGGCGTGTCAACGACAGCCGGGGCTATGTGCACTTCGGGGTCGATACCAGCGCCCTGCTTGACGCCGCCACCGCCGAGGTTGCGCCCGTTGGGAGTGAAGTACTCCCCCACGGTGATGTCCAAAGCCCCCCCATTCGACAGCGGCTCCTCCTCCTGAAAGACGCCCTTGCCGAAGGTGTGGGTGCCGGCGACGGTGGCACGACGGTGGTCCTGCAGGGCGGCGGTGACGATCTCAGAGGCGGAGGCAGTGCCGCTGTCGACGAGCACGACGACGGGGATGGAGCTCGCGATCTGCCCACCGGCCGCGCGGAGCGTCTGCGAGGGCTGGGTGCGCCCGCGGGTGCTGACGACGACTGCCCCCTTGGGCAGGAAGAGCGAGGCGATGAGGCGGGCCTCTTCGACGAGGCCGCCGCCGTTGGCGCGGAGGTCGAAGACGATGCCGCGGGCGCCGGCATGGAGCTCGTGCTGGATGGCGTCGCTGACCTCGCCGTGGGCGCCGATGCTGAAGGTGGCGAGCCTGACGACGCCCAACTTGACCCCCTTGGAGGTGCGGGTGGCGGAGGCGACGACGGGCTCGGAGATGGTGGCGCGGGTGGCGCTGATGTGAAGCGTGGTGGTGCGCCTCCCCACGCGCCGCTTGACCTCCAGCTGCACGGTGGTATTGGGCGGGCCCTTGATGAGGGTGGTGTCGCGCGCGCCCGAGAGACCCTTGAGCGACTGGCCGTTGACGGCGACGATGAGATCCCCGGGTTTCAGTCCGGCGCGTGAGGCGGGCGAGGAATCAAACACGCGCGCGATGCGCAGGCCACCGCGAGCGGGCGTGGGATCGACCTCGACGCCGATCCCGGTGAAGCTGGCGGGTTCGTTGAAGCCGCGGAATTCGCTGGGGGACAGATAGTGCGAGAAGCGGTCGCGCAGGCTGGCGACGGCGCCGGCGATGGAGGAGTTGGAGAGCTGGGCCTTGGAGATGGGCCGGTAGTAGTCGTGGGCGATGTGATCGATGGCTTCGTTGACGACGAGCGTCTGGTGGTTCTGCACGAAGGCCCTGCGGATGAAGCCGGGTAGATCGCGCGGATGCCCGCCCAACCAGATGCCGACGAAGAGCAAGAAGAGCAGCGCGGCGAGCACGGCGAGCAGCGAGAGCGGTCGGCGAGGGTCCATCAGAACCCCCAGCCTACGGTGTCAGACCTTAAGAAAGCGGCGCAACGACAAGCCGGAGCCGAGCGCGGAGACGGCGATGGCACAGCCCATGAGCACGGCGATGAGGATGGGGAAGGCGAGCATGTCGGGCTGGGAGATGAGCTTGACGGTGTTGGCGAGCGGGTCGACGAGCGTGACCTTGGCGAGCGCGAGCAGGCCGATCGCGGCGGCGCCGCCGAGCGCTCCGAGGAAGAGACCCTCGAGCACGAAGGGCCAGCGGATGAACCAGTCGGTGGCGCCGACGAGCTTCATCACCTCGACCTCGCGGCGGCGTGAGAAGAGGGATAGGCGGATCGTGTTCGATATGAGCAGCACGGAGGCGAGGACGAGGAGCAGCGCGAGCAGCGCCATGGTGAGCTTGATGACGCGGGTGGCGGAGAGAATGCGGCTGGTCTCCCCTTGGCGGTTCTGCACGGAGGCGATCGCGGGGTCGCTGACAAGCCGCGTGCCGAGCGGGCTTGAGGGGTCGAGCGCGGCGCGCAGGGCGCCGGCATCATCGGGCCTGTCGGGAGTGACGCGGAAGATGTCGGGCAGGGGGTTGTAACCGATGAGGGCGAAGGCCTGGGGGTCGAGCTTGCGCTCCTGTTCGTAGCCCTGCTGCTTGGAGACGAGTTCGATGTGGCCGACGTGCCCGGTGTGTTCGAGCTCGCTCTTGACGCGCGCGACTTCGGCAGTGGAGGCGCTGGGGGTGAGATCGACGTCGACAAGCACCTTGCCGCGGATGTCGTTGGCGGCGCCGTTGGTGGCCTGCACAACGGGGATGAAGACGCCGAGGACGAGCGTGGTGACGAGCACGGAGGCGAGCGCGGCGAAGCTGGGGACGGCGTTGCGGCGCATGGAGCGAATTGACTCCTTGATGAAAAAGCCGGGCTTCATCGCAACTCACGCCTGAGCCTGTCGCCGAGCTCCGCGGTGTTCTCATCCTGCGGCCCATACAGCCCGGTGGCCTCGTCGCGGATGATGCGCCCGCGGCGTAGCTCGATGACGCGGCGGCGCATCTTGTTGACCATCTCGCTGTCGTGCGTGGCGACGAGCACGGTGGTGCCGGCGCGGTTGATGCGGTAGAGCAGCTGCATGATGCCGATGGAGGTCTCGGGGTCGAGGTTGCCGGTGGGCTCGTCCGCCAGGAGCAGCGGCGGGTGCCCGGCGAAGGCGCGGGCGACGGCGACGCGCTGCTGCTCGCCGCCGGAGAGCTGGTGGGGGTAGTTGTGGAGCTTGGTGGAGAGCCCGGTGAGGCGCAGGATGTCGGGCAGCTTGGTGCGGATCTGCTTGCGGCTGGCGCCGGTTACCTGCAGCGCGTAGGCGATGTTGTCGTAGACGGTACGTGTGGGCAGGAGCTTGAAGTCCTGGAAGACGACGCCGACGTTGCGACGGTAGTAGGGAACGCGCTTGCGGTCGATCTCCGCGAGCGAGCGCCCGGCGACGCGGATGATGCCCTCGCTGGGCTCGAGCTCCTTGATGAGCAGTCGCATGAGCGTGGACTTGCCCGAGCCGGTGCTGCCGACGAAGAAGACGAACTCCTGGCGGCCGACGGCGAAGGTGGCGCGCTCCAGTCCCACGCCACCGGGGCCATACAACTTGGAGACGCCGCGAAACTCGATCACGGTGTCGGCAGCCACGGGCTGCTGCGAGGGCACGGGGGCCTTCGCGGGCAACTGTGCAGGGGCGCGGCGACGGCGCGCGGCTGAGCGGGCGTGCGCGGAGGTGTCGGTGCTGGATGTTGGAGGCATTGCGCGGCACAGTACCGCCAGGGCGACCAAGAAGCTGGCGTTTTCCCTGCATGCAATGGGATTTGCAGCGGCGTGGCGGACGTGAGCGCGCCCGCAGGAGATCGTGGCGCCGGACGATCCTTCCGCAAGCCCCGCGGGAGTGAATAAGGTGGTGGCCGATGGCCGAGGTCTCAAGCACAGTCGTCCCTGCCAACGCGCTGCCGGTGCACCGCATCGCAATCCCGGGCACGCGCGCGCTGACGGTGCTGGTGGCCTTCGATGCGGGCGCGCGCACGGAGCGCGCGGAGGAGAACGGCATGGCGCACTTCCTCGAGCACCTGGTGTTCAAGGGCGGCGAGAAGTACCCCACCTATCGCGACGTGAATGAGACCGCCGAGCGCATGGGCGGGGTGCTGAACGCATACACGAGCCACGACCTGGTGGCCTTCCACATCACGGTGCGCGCGGAGTCGGCCGCGCAGGCGATCGATCTGCTCTCGGACTTCGTGGCGCGTCCGCGTCTGGACGCGGAGGAGCTCGACCGCGAGCGCGGCGTGGTGATCCAGGAGATCAACCGTGCGTATGACCAGCCCGCGACGGTGGCGGAGTACCTGATCGACCGCGCGGCCTTCAGCGATCACCCCCTCGGCCGTACGGTGCTGGGCCCCGAGGAGAACCTGCGCAGCTTCACGCGCGAGGGCATCGTGGCCTTCCGCGAGCGGCGCTGGGCGGGCGGGCATGGCGGCGCCTTCCTGGCCGGCAACCTCGACTATCTCCCCGAGGATGCGCAGCTGCACGAGCTATTCGCGCGCTTTCCCGAGCTGCCGGCACCGGAGCCCTACGTGCCGGCCCCCGACTTCGCGCCGCAGACGCTGGTGGAGCAGAAGGACACCAACCAGTCGCACCTGCGCATGATCTACCGCCCGTCCACTGTCGTGACAGACGTCAAGCAGCGCGCGGCCCTCTCCATCTTTTCAACCCTGCTGGGAGGCTCGATGGGCTCTCGGCTGTTCGAGGAGATCCGTGAGAAGCGGGGTCTTTGCTACTCGGTGTACGCGATCGATCACGCGTTCGCCGATGTGCCGATCCTGCAGCTGGGATCGGGGCTTGAGTCGGCGAAGTGCATCGAGGCGTACACGCGGATGCGCGAGATCGTGGATGAGCTGCGCGACGAGGGTCCCAAGCCAGAGGAGGTGGAGCGCGCTCGCGCTTACGCCGCGGGCAGGGTGGTGCTGGCCTTCGAGAACACAGGTGCCGTGGCGCGCCACGCTGCCACGCGTTCGATCGTGTTCGGCGAGAAGATCGACCCGGACGCGGCGATCGCGGCGCTCGATGCGGTCACCTTCGAGGAGGTGCGCGAGGTCGCCGCGGGAGTGGCTGACAATCTCGCGATCGCCTGCGTCGGGCCACATACCGCCGACGAGTTCTAAGAACGACCCTCAGCCGATAGCAACCATGCGGTCGATCGGCACACGCGCGCGCTCGGCGATCGCGGGCGCCACGCGCACCTCGTACTTGAGATCACGCAGGGCGTCGCGCAGCTTGGGCAGCGTGATCATCTTCATGTACTGGCAGCTGGCCTGCGCATTGGCGGGGATGAAGTCAACGTCGGGCGCGGCCATTTCCAGCGGGTAGAGCATCCCGACCTCGGTCGCCACGACGGCCTCGCGGCGCTCACCGGGATGCGCCTTGACCTCGCCCTCGGCAGCGTCCGCGTACTTCAGCATGCCGCCGGTGGAGAGCATGTGCACTCCCTCGCCTGAGATGTCGCCGCTTGCGACGTACTCCATGACGCTGGTGGTGCAGCCGCACTCGGGGTGGATGAGGAAGTCCGCGCCGGGGTGGGCGGCGCGCGTGGCCTCGATGTCAGCGGGGCGGATGCCTGCGTGCACGTGGCACTCGCCATCCCACACATGCATGCGACGTCCGAGCTCCTTCTCCACATATGCACCGAGCCACATGTCGGGGCCGAACAGGATCTCGGTGTCCTCGCCGTGGTTCTCGTAGATGTGGCGCACGACATCGACGGCGTTGGCGGAGGTACAGCAGTAGTCGGTCAGCGCCTTCACCTCAGCGGTGGTGTTGACGTACATCACCACGACGCCCTTGGGGTAGGCGGCCCTCCACTCGGCGAGCTGCGCGGCGTCGATGGAGGCCGCCAACGAGCAGCCGGCGTCGAGGTCGGGGATCAGCACGGTCTTGTCTGGACAGAGGATCGAGGCAGTCTCGGCCATGAAGTGCACGCCGCAGAAGGCGATTACATCGCCCGCCGCCGCCGCGGCCTTGCGCGACAGGCCCAGAGAATCGCCGACGTAGTCGGCCACGTCCTGCACCTCGGGCACCTGGTAGTTGTGCGCCAGGATGACCGCTCCGCGCTCCTGCGCGAGGGCGCGCACCTCGCCCTGCAGGCGCTCGATCTCCGCCGGCGCCAGCGGCGCCATAGCGGCCTGGGTGGGGGCCATTGGCAGCTCCATAACAGCAGGATAGCGGCGCCCAGAGGGCCGCCGTGGCCACTGGCGCGTGGGGGGCCTGACATTCTCTCGTGTACGGGGATCAGCTATCGTCAAGCGTCCCCATGTCCCGCTCCGCACCCACCAACGGCTCTGCGCCGCCGGAGCCGTCGGGGCGCCCGCCGCGGAGTGACGGCGTCCGCCGCCGAGAACTGTCGGCACGCAACCTGCACGAGCGCATCGAGGCGGCGGCGGTGCACGTAATCGCGGCCCAGGGATATGAGGCGAGCACACTGGCAGACATCTGCAGCGAGGCCGAAGTCTCCGAAGAGGTCTTTCACGAACACTTCAAGAACAAGCAGGAGGCTGCGATGTCCGCGCTGGAAACGAGCGTGGACCAGGTGATGCTCGATCTGCGCGAGATTTTTGGTGCCGCCGCAAGCTGGCCCGAGGGTATCTGGCAGGCCATCGACGCGGTCCTGGAATGGATGGTCAATGAGCCGGCCTTCGCGCGTCTGGCCTTCGTGGAGATGCTGGCGGCCGGGCAGCCGGGACTGGATCTACTGCAGTCGCTGATGGACGCCTTCGCGATGTTCCTCGAGCCCGGCTATGAGTTGGCACCCGAAAAGGCTCCTTCCAGGCGTCTGGTCGATGAAACCGTGGCCAACGCCATCTTTGGCCTGGTGAACGAGCACATCGTGCGCGAGGGAAGCACCGCGAATATCCGCACGCTGCTGGGAGAGATGGTGCGCAGGATCCTCACGCCGTTCCTCGGCGCCGAGCAGGCAGCGGCGTTCGTGGCGCAGCGCAGCGAGCAGGGGTAGAGCTGGTTCAGTGGTAGCGCTGGTTCAG
>DATBPO010000055.1:0-6421 GCA_036561265.1 Solirubrobacteraceae bacterium
CACCTCGAGGAGGACGCCGCCAAGCTCGTCCACGTCGGCGCCTCCGGGCGCATCCACGCCTCCGATGCCTCGATCGTCGACTTCAACCGCGGTGGCACTCCCCTGGCGGAGATCGTCACCGAGCCCGACTTGCGCTCCGGCGAGCAGGCCCGCGAGTGGCTCACGCTGCTGCGTACCACCCTGCGCCAGCTCGGCGTGAGCGATGTGAACATGGAGGAGGGCTCGCTGCGCTGCGACGCCAACATCTCCGTGCGGCCGGTGGGCACCAAGGAGCTTGGTGTGAAGACCGAGCTCAAGAACATGAACTCTTTCCGCTTCATCGAGCGCGGCATCCGCGCCGAGGTCGCACGCCAGCAGAAGATCCTGGGCGAAGGGGGCCAGATCGTGCAGGAGACTCTGCACTTCGACCCCGCCTCCGAGCGCATCACCTCGCTGCGCTCCAAGGAGGAGGCCCACGACTACCGCTACTTCCCCGAGCCCGACCTGCTGCCCGTGGCGATCGAGCAGGCGATGCTCGACGAGGCCCGTGCGGCGATGCCCGAGCTGCCCGCCGCGCGTGCGCAGCGCCTGGAGCAGGAGGTCGGCCTCAGCGCCGACAGCGCACGCCAGCTCGCCTTCCGTGCCGAGCTCGGCGACTACTTCGAGGCCGCTCTTGCCGCCGGGGCCGATCCAGCGCCACCCGCGCAGGCGCTCGCCAACTGGGTCGCGGGGGATCTCGTGGGGCGGCTCGGTGACGGGGATGGGGCGGGCGGGGATCCCAATCGCTCCCGTGTAAAGCCAGCGGCCTTAGCGGCGCTCGTGGGGCTGGTCGCGGCCAAGCGCATCAGTGTGGGCGCCGGCCGGCAGGTGCTCGACCACCTCGTCGCCGAGGGCGGGGACCCGCTGGCCATCGTGCAGGCCGAGGGCCTGGAGGCCATGGGAGGCGGGGAGGATCTTGCCGCGATCGTCGCTGCCGCGCTGGCTGCCAACGCCGATGCCGCCGAGCGCGTCAGGGGCGGTAACGCCAAGGCCATCGGCCCGATCGTCGGCCACGTCATGCGCGAGACCAAGGGGCGTGCCGATGGTGGCGAGGTCACGCGCCTCGTCAATGAGCAGTTGGGGCTGTGAGGTGGCTCCTCCGACGCGCCGGCCCTGTCGAGCTTTCTGTCAAACTGGGCCTATATGAGCGATCCAACCGCAGAGTCCTCGGGTTCACTGGGCCGCACGATCGTCGCGGCGTTGATCCTGATCGTCGCCGTGTGGTTCCTGCTCGGCTTCGTGATCCACATCGTCGGGTTCATCTTCAGCAGCCTCGTCTTCGTCGTGCTCGTCGTCGCGATCATCTGGGCTCTGCGCGTGCTGTTATAGGACCCGCCCACCCCGTGAAATGGCCTACATCGTCATCGCCATCTGCTTCGGCCTCGCCGGAGGGATTGTCGGCAAGATCAAGGGCAGCTCCTTCCTGCTCTGGTTTTTGATCTCCGCGCTTGTGCCCATCTTCGGCCTGCTCGCCGCGATCTTCTATCGCTACGAGCGCGACGAGCCTCGCCGGCAGTGTCCGCGCTGCGGGCGCGTGACGAAGGCGTATGACGCCATCTGCATGCGCTGCGGCACAGAGCTTGAGTATCCCGATGTGGTGCTGGCCTCCGAAGCGGCCGAGCGCGAGCAGACGCGGATATAACTCGTTTATGGACGCTGACGCCCCTGCGGCGCAAAAAGGCTCGCTGATCGCACGTCTGATTCATCGCTGGGGCTTCGATGACGAGCGCGACTTCGTTCTGCGTGTCGTGCAGCCCGGGCTCGTCGGGCTGATCGACGGCACGGTCTCCTCGATCGCGCCGATCTTCGCCGCCGCCGTGTCCTCGAACTCGCATACAGCGTTTGTCGTGGGGATCGCCGTTGCGCTCGGCGCCGGTATCAGCATGGGCGTCTCCGAGGGCCTGTCGGACACCGGCGAAGTGACCGGACGCGGAACGCCGCTCGTGCGCGGCACCATCACCGGCGCGATGACGGCGTTCGGCTCGATCTTCCACACGCTGCCCTTCCTGATCCCCAACACGCACAACGCCCTGATCGTGGCCGGCATCGTCGTTGCCATCGAGCTGTTCGTGATCGCCTGGGTGCGTCAGCGCTTCCTCGATGTCTCGCTGCGCTCCTCGCTGATCGCCGTCACCCTCGCCGGTCTCATCGTGCTCGCCATCGGCATCGCGGTCGGCGCTTCCTAGGCCGATACACTGGTTTGCCCCAAACTCGGTGAAAGGAGGTCGGTGCGATGCGCGCTGTTGATGCGTTGATGGAATGCCTGAAGGCGGAGGGTGTGGACGTCGTATTCGGCCTGCCCGGCGGAGCCAATCTACCCACCTACGATGCCTTCGTCGATGCCGGCATCCGCCATATCCTCGTGCGCCACGAGGCCGGTGGCGGTCACGCTGCCCAGGGTTACGCAAAGGCGACCGGCCGTGTGGGCGTGGCCTTTGCCACCAGCGGACCGGGGGCGACGAACCTGATCACGCCGATCTGCGACGCGATGATGGACTCCGTGCCGGTGGTCTTCATCACCGGCCAGGTGCGCACCGAGCTGCTCGGCACCGACGGCTTTCAGGAGGCCGACACGATCGGGATCACGATGCCGATCGTCAAGCACTCCTTCATGATTCAGGACCCCCTGGAGATTCCGCGCGCGATCCATGAGGCCTTCTACATCGCCCGCTCGGGGCGACCGGGGCCGGTGTTGGTGGATATCCCGCAGGATCTCTCGCGCGCCGATATCCCCTACGAGCCCGTCAGCGACGTGCGCCTGCCCGGCTACCAGCCCACGCTTGAGGGTAACCAGAAGCAGATCCGCCAGGCCGCCAAGGCGCTGGCCTCCGCGCAGCGCCCCGTCATCTATGCCGGCGGAGGCGTGGTCAATGCAAACGCCTCCGAGGAGCTCGTGGAGTTCGCGCGCAGCGACCGCTTCCCCGTGACGACCACCCTGATGGGTCTTGGCGCCTACCCGGCCCAGGCCGAGGGCAAGGCCGACCCGCAGTGGCTGGGGATGCTGGGTATGCACGGCACGCGCGCCGCCAACTACGCGATGGACGAGGCCGACCTGATCTGTGCCGTGGGTGCGCGCTTTGACGATCGTGTCACCGGCAAGCTCTCGGAGTTCGCGCCACGCGCGAAGTTCATCCACATCGACGTCGACCCCGCGGAGATCTCCAAGAACGTTCCCGCGCACATCCCCATCGTCGGCGATGCCAAACACGTGCTCGCCAAGCTCGTGGTCGAGTACCGCGCGCTCAGCGCCGACCCTGCGCGCCTGTCGCAGTGGTGGGAGCGCATCGAGGGCTGGCGCGAGAAGTACCCGCTGGGCTTCCAGGACAGCGCCGATTCGGAGATCAAGCCGCAGTACATGGTGCAGGCGCTGTATGAGGCCACCGGCGGTGAGGCGATCGTCTCAAGCGACGTCGGCCAGCACCAGATGTGGACCGCGCAGTACTACGACTTCCCCGCGCCGCGGCGCTGGATCAACTCCGGCGGTCTTGGCACGATGGGCTTCGGCCTGCCCGCCGCGATGGGCGCGGCCGTAGGCTGCCCCGACCGCCTGGTCTGCTGCATCGCCGGCGACGGCTCGGTGCAGATGAACATCCAGGAGCTCGCCACCTGCGCGCAGGATCAGATCCCCATCAAGGTGTTCATCATGAACAACGGCTACCTGGGCATGGTGCGCCAGTGGCAGGAGCTCTTCTGGGACGGCCGCTACAGCCACGTCGACACCGGCCAGTTTCCCGACTGGGTCAAGCTCGCCGAGGCGTACGGTGCCACCGGCATGCGCTTTGAAAGTAAAGAGACGCTCGTGGAGGACATGAAGCGTGCGATCGCCACGGAGGGTCCTGTGCTGGTCGATGTCAGGGTCACCCGCGAGGAGAACACCTACCCGATGATCCCCGCCGGGCAGGCCGCCAGAGAGATGGTGGGCTGACATGGGCGAACCAGCGACCAAGGAGCCCCTCAGCCTCGAGGAGCTGCAGGCCTCGGGCAACCTGCGCACCGGGCGCAAACACGTCCTCTCGATCCTCGTGGAAAACAAGTCCGGCGTGCTCACCCGCATCGCGGGCCTGTTCGCGCGTCGCGGCTTCAACATCGACACCCTCACGGTCGGTCCCACCGACGACGAGCGCATCTCGCGCGTCACGCTCACCGTGGACGGCGCCGAGCACCGCATCGATCAGGTCACAAAGCAGCTGCACAAGCTGGTCAATGTGCTCAAGATCCGCGATCTGGAGCCGGACGACACCGTCTCGCGCGAGCTCGCACTGTTCAAGATCTCAGCCGACGGCCCGCAGCGGGGCGAGCTCATGCAGATCACCGAGATCTTCCGCGGCAAGGTCGTGGACGTGACGAAGCGTTCGATCATCGTCGAGGTCACCGGCACCACCGAGAAGATCGAGGCCTTCGAGAGCATGGTGCGCCCCTTCGGCCTCATCGAGATGATGCGCACCGGCGAGATAGCCATCGCCCGCGGCCGCGCCGAGACGTGAGACCGACCGGGGTTCTCAAGACATCTCCATTCGTCCTTGCGGACGAGGACCGCGATAGTCTTGCGGCACGTCTGGACCTCGCAGTGCAGCGTGCCCGCCGTGCCGGCTCACCGACACTAGCCAGCATCACCGTTGCGCTGCCGCACGATGTAGACCCCAGTGCGGTTGCGTGCGCTTCGCGGCGGGTGGAAGAGCCTTGGTTCGTGTTCGAGCAGCCCGAGCGCAAACAGGTGGCGCTGGCAGCGCTGGGCGAGGTTGTGAGCCTCAGCGCTCGCGGTCCTGAGCGTTTTGCGATTGTGGCCGACCGCTGGCGGGCGCTGGCAGCTGCGGCAGTGAGCGATCCTCTGGGTGATCCTGAGCATGGCGGGCCGGTCGCCGTGGGCGGCTTCGCTTTCGCTGACGACGGTGGCTCCGCGCCTGCATGGAAGGGCTTTCAGCCGGCATCGCTGATTGTGCCCGAGGTTGCGCTGACGCGCGACGAGCACAAGGGTCGGCAGCGGGTGCGCATGATCCTCAGCGCGCTGGCGGCTCCTGATGATACGCCAGAGGAGCTCTTGGCCTCCCTGCAGCGGCGCGTGTCCGAGCTGCACCACCGCCCGCTGGCGCTGGTCGACCCCGCTCCAGCCGGGCGCAGCCAGGTTCTCAGCGCGATGCCGCCCGAGCACTACGAGGCGGCGGTGGCACGTGCCGTGGAGCTGATCCGCGGCGGTCAGATGGAGAAGATCGTGCTGGCACGCGAGGTGCAGGTGCATGCGCCCGGTGTCTATGACCCGGCGGCGGTGTTTGGCGTGCTGCGCGCCGAGTTTCCCTCCTGCTTCGTCTTCTGCGTGGGTCGCGGCGAGAGCACGTTTGTGGCCGCCAGCCCCGAGTTGCTCGTGCGTCGCGAGGGTCACCGCGTGAGCACGCTCGCACTCGCTGGCTCCACGCGGCGCAGCGCCGACCCCGCTGTCGATGATCACCTCGGCGAGCAACTGCTGCGCTCGCAGAAGGATCGCGAAGAGCAGGCGATCGTCGTGCGCCGCATCGAGCGCACGCTGAGCCGCCATGCGCTGTGGGTCACCGCCACGCCTGAGCCGGTGCTCGTGCGTGTGGCCAACATCCAGCACCTGGGCACGCCGATCCGCGCCCAGCTTGCCCGCCCGCTGGATGCGATCGAGCTGCTCGAGCTGATGCACCCGACGCCGGCCGTGGGCGGTGAGCCGCTGGCGCGCGCGAGGCCGCTGATTCCGGCGCTTGAGGGGCTTGACCGAGGCTGGTACGCGGGGCCCGTGGGCTGGACCGACGCCACCGGCGACGGCGAGTTCTGCGTCGCGTTGCGTTGTGCCCTACTGCAGCGCGACATCGCCCACTGCTACGCCGGTGTGGGCGTCGTGCGCGACTCCGATCCCTGCGCCGAGCTCGCCGAGACCGAGGTCAAGTTAGCCGCGCTGCTGCCGCTGCTCTCAAGCTGAGAGCGCTCCTGCCACCGCCTCCCACGCCTGGCGGTGCAGCTCGACGTTCGCGGCTCGCTCGGTGCGTACCTCGATGATGTGGGCACCCCGATCCGCGCCGTCTTCAAAGCTCTGCTCCAGCGCGGTGCGGAAGGCGGAGAGGTCTGCCACACATTCATGCCCGAGCCCGTAAAGGCTGGCCGCCTGTGCAAAGTCGAGTCCAGTTGGGGTCGCTATGTGCTCTGTGTACACGCCGTCGCGCTGCGCTGTCTGTGAGCGGCCCACGGGCAGGAAGTCAAATATCCCGCCTCCTTCGTTGTTCAGCAGCACGACTGTCAGATCAAGCCCCAGGCGGCGGTGCGCGAGCAGCCCGCTGATGTCGTAGGCCAGCGCCACGTCGCCGATCAGCAGTACGATGGGCCCTTCTCCGGCGGCGGCCGCGCCGAACGCGCTTGAGACTGTCCCGTCGATGCCGTTGGCGCCGCGATT
>DATBPO010000056.1:0-12558 GCA_036561265.1 Solirubrobacteraceae bacterium
ACCGGCAGGAACGCTGCGAGCTCGGCCCCCTCGCCCTCCACACGCTCAATCGCCCGCAGCTCGATCTGAGGCTGCTCGCGAAAGCTTTCCACGCGCCCGCGCGCGCGCACGAGATCGCCGCGCTCAAAGCGGCCCGCCAAAAGATCGGCGTCGCGGAAGGCGCGCGCCACGATCGCGCCCGTGCTATCGCGCAACTCCACGGTCAGGTAAGGGCTGCCGGCCTTGGTCAAGGCCCGTTCCTTACGCGAGCACGCGAAAATACCATCGACCTCCGCGCCCACACGCAAGGTGGCGACGGTCTGTTTCGCCGCGCCCTGTACCTGGGCAACGCGGCCCCCACCCCCCTCCAACTCCGCCTCAGTCACGGCTGGCATCGATCGAAAGTGGCGGGACCCATCGTTTCATGATGTACGGTGGATCGGATGCAGCCGCTCATCTGGGAGCGCCGTCCCTCGGGCCTGCGGGCTCCGGCGATGGTGTGCGCCTTTCAGGGCTGGAACGACGCCGGCGATGCGGCTTCAAGCGCGGTGTCCTTCATGAGCGGCGCGCTTCACGCCAGCCGCTTCGCGCGTGTGGAGCCCGAGGAGTTCTACGACTTCCAGGCCAACCGCCCGCGCATCAGCATCGACGAGGAGGGCGAGCGCGAGATCGAGTGGCCCGGGGTTGAGATCTCCGCCGCCAGCGTCCCGCGCGCGCCGCGCGACCTGGTGTTCGTGCAGGGCGTTGAGCCCTCGCTACGCTGGCGTACCTTCAGTGCGCTGATCGTGGAGCTCGCCGAAGCGCTCGGCGTGCGCACCCTCATCACGCTCGGCGCGCTGCTGGCCGACGTGCCCCACACGCGCCCCGTGGCGATGACGGGCTTCGCCTCGGATCCCAGCCTGCTCGACAGCCTCGGCGCCGCCGGCCCCGGCCGCTACGAGGGGCCCACGGGCATCATCGGCGTGCTGCACGGCAGCGCCAGCGAGGCCGGCCTGCCGGCGATGAGCCTGTGGGCGAGCATCCCCCACTACGTCGCCGCCGCCCCCAGCCCCAAGGCCGCGCTGGCACTCGTGCGGCGCCTGGAAAGCGTCGTGGGCGTCTCCGTCGATGCCTCCGAGCTCGAGGCCGACGCGGCGACCTACGAGCGCCAGGTCAGCCTCGCCGTCGCAAGCGACCCCGACGTGCAGGCCTTCGTGGAACGTCTCGAGCAGGACGCCGAGAGCGAGGAGCAGCCGCTCACGCCCGATGATCTGCCCTCGGGCGAGCTCATC
This sequence comes from Solirubrobacteraceae bacterium, assembly GCA_036561265.1. Lineage (GTDB taxonomy): Bacteria > Actinomycetota > Thermoleophilia > Solirubrobacterales > Solirubrobacteraceae > Palsa-744. Next base: position 1,251 of record DATBPO010000056.1, read on the forward strand.
GCCAAAGACTTCCAGCGTTTCCTGCGCCAGCGCGGGGGTGGAGGGGAGGGGTAGGGGCCGCGTGCCCCGTTACACCTGCGACACCGGGCACAGGAAGCTGTAGTCGCACAGCGCGCACGCCGCCCGCGATGGCGTGGGCTCGAACTCCTGCGCCATGATGCCCTCACCCGCCCCGAGCACCACATCCCGGATCCAGGCATCCTCATCGGCGCCGCGGTGGGCCAGCGGTACCTTGAGGTCATCGAGCACGTAGTAGTAGGCGCCGGTGCAGTCCTGTAGCCCCCAGTCCTCGCGCGCGGCCAGCGCATACAGCGAGAGCTGCACGTCGGTCACGAGTTGCTCGTCGTTCTTGGGACGCCCGGTCTTGTAGTCGATCAGCTCAAAGCCCCCGTCGGGCAGCCGGTCGACGCGGTCCACGCGCCCCCGCACCTGGTGTGAGCCCAGCGTGAACGAGAAGGAGCGCTCAAACCACACGGGCTCTGAGCCCTCCTGCTCGCGCAGGCGCTCGTGGTAGCGCGTCAGCGCCACGCGGGCCTTCTCGTGCAGGTCGCGCTCGGGCTCGGAGTCGCCGAAGCCCCCGCGCCGCCAGGCGGTCTGCAACAGCTCCATCAGCTCCACCAGGGAGCTGGCACCGGAGACGTGGTAGCGCTCGAGCACCTGATGCACGGCGATGCCGAAGCGCTGGTTGAGCGTCTGCTCGGTGGGGATGCGCAGTACGCGCGCGTACTTGTAGCGCAGGGGACAGCTGCGGTAGGTGTAAATGTCTGAGGCTGAGAGCACGAGGCCCTGACCGATGCGCGGCAGGAAGGGCTGTAGCGACGGCTCGCCGCGCGCCGCCAGTGCCCGCGCGTGCGCCCGCTCGGCGCGCTCCTCGCTCTCGCTGTCGCTGCCGTCCTGCTCGAGCTCGTCCTGCAAGAGCGCCGCATCGAGCGGCGAGGTCTGGAAGATCTCGCGCTGCAGCGAGGTCACCGCAGCCTGCAAGCGCGCGTTGATCTCGGGCAGCGCCTGCGCGACGCTCTGATCAGCGGGGCGCTCCATAAGGGCCGTCAGTTTGACGAGCTCCAGATAGCGCGCCACGCCGTGGGAGACATCGAGGTCCGTGTCCAGGCGCAGCTCCGAGAGGCGCCCGGCGATGCGCGTGACATCGCCCAGCACCTCCTCGCGCATGGTGCGCAGCGTGCTCTGCAACCGCTCGGCGGGGCCACCTGAGGGCTCCTGCTCGCGGTCGGCGCGCTCGCCGCCGGCGACGACGCGCAGGAACAGATCGGGGCGCCCCGCCTCAAGCGCCGCGCGCGCGCCCTTGTACAGATCGAGGAAGCGCAGAATGCGCTCGCGCGCCTGCGGCGGCACGCGCGGGTCCTCGATCGCCGCCCTCAGCGCCGCCACCATGTCCAGGCGCTGCTTGCGCGCCACCTGGATGACGCGCACCAGATCGCTCTGGCGCATCTCGATCGGCGGCCGCACCAGCGCGCGCGCCACCGCCGTGGCATCCCCGGGATCGCTCAGCAGGCGCAGCCAGGCGAGCACATCGCGCACCTCGGGGCGCTCGGCGAAGGTCCCATTCTCCTGCGCGTCAGGTTTGGCGACGCGATCGAGCGAAAGAGACACGTCAGCAAGGATATGAGCACGGGACTCCCCGCGGGCTACGCTCTGAAGATGGACGTCATCGATTGGAGCACGGCGCAGCGGGTGGGCGAGATGCTCGCCGGCACGCCGCCGCGCAGCGACATACGGGCTGAGACCGTGCAGCCATTGGCGCAGGACTTCGCCCGGCGCGTGAGCGACTACACGGGCCTCGCGCTGCCTGCGGAGCTGCCGCCGCTTGAAGCCGTCGATCGCCCGCGCTGGATCAAGGCCAACCTCAGCACGATGCGCCCGCTGCTTGAGCAGATGGCGGCGCGCCTGGAGAGCGGCTCCTCCTCATCCTCGGCCAAGCCGCGCCAGGGCTGGGCGCTGGGGCTGCCGGCCGCGATGCGCGCCGCCTCCGGGGCCGTCCTCGGCGTGCAGGTCGGCGCGCTCACCGGGATGCTCTCCCAGCGCGTGCTCGGCCAGTACGACCTGGCGATCCTCGATCCCAGCGTCACGCCGCGCCTCTTGCTGGTGGCGCCCAACCTCGCGCAGGCCGCGCGCAGCCTCGATGTCGATCAGGACGAGCTGTTGGCGTGGGTGACGATCCACGAGGTCACGCACGCCGTGCAGTTCTCCGGCGCGCCCTGGCTGCGCGAGCACCTCGCGGGTCTGCTCAGCCAGCTGATCGAGGGGCTTGAGACCAGCCTCTCGCCGGGGCAGCTGTTCAAGCTCGCCGACCCCAGCAAGGCGCGCGACCTATTCGAGCACCTGCGCCGCGGTGACCTGTTGCGTCTCACCGTCGGCGAGCAGCGCTGGGGCCTGGTCGAGCGCATGCAGGCCACGATGACGCTCGTGGAGGGGCACGCGGAGCACGTGATGGATGAGGTCGGCGCCGAGCTCTTGCCCTCGCTGCCGCGCTTGCGCGCGGCCATGACCCGCCGGCGCACCTCGCGCGGCCTGCCCTGGCGGGTGCTCGAGCGGTTGCTGGGGCTTGAGCTCAAGCTGCGTCAGTACGAGAGCGGCCGGCGCTTCTGCGACGCCGTCGTCGTCGCCGGCGGGCCAGAGGCTTTGGCGAGGGCGTGGAGCGGGCCCGAGGCGCTGCCCACGATGGGGGAGTTGGAGTCGCCGGAGCTGTGGCTGGGGCGGGTGGGGTAGGAGCCGCGGCGAGGAGGTGGAGCGAGTGGATATGCTTTGCAGCATGGCTTCCGCACAGACGAAGTCCGATGAGTTGATGGGTAGGCTCAGCCGCCTCGAAGATCAGATGCGCAGGATGCAGGACGACCTCGATGCCAGACTGGACGGCATCGCCGAGGGGCTCCAGGCAAGCCGTGCCGATGACGAGGCCGAGACGCTCGCTGCCGAGCGCATCAGAAGCGGCGCAGTCGAACGTACACGGGATGGCGCCGAGGTTCTCGCAGAACTCGGCATCCGTACGCGCTGAGCGATGGGCGAGGAGGGTGGCCGGGAGGTGCGAGTCACCTTCGCGGAAGGAGTGCGCGACGACGTCGCGAGCCTCATCACGAGTTCGACCGCGGACAAGAAGATCGGCAAGGCCGAAATCGATGCTCTCAAGCTCCGCATCGCTGAGTTGCTGGTCGAATGCAGGGCGAACCCTTACATCGGTGAGTTGATGGGCTCCGGGCGCCATCCCGAGCTGGCGGACTGCCGGCGGGTTCGCTTCGATGTTCCTACATACAAAGGCAGGCCGCGCTTTCGGCTCATCTACCGCAATGACCCGTCCGACGGGGCGCCCGCCGAATGCCGCTGGCTTGCTGTAGCACCTCGGGCCGGGCTACGCGCACACCGCAAAGCAAGACAGCGCTCGCGCGGGGGAGCCTGAAGGCGCCATGCTCGGAAGGGCCTGACGTTGCGGCTGGGTCAAACGGGGCCAGGGGCAGGGCCACTGCCTTTGTTGTACAGAGCTACGCCGCCGTCTGGCCTGGCGGAACAGCGCAAAATGGGCTTGCCGGCAGCTGTAATAGCTTGATTAGGCGCTGCGGTCTGTGGTGGAGATTGCGGGATCGGCTAAAGGCAAGCGGTTTCTGCCCGAGGGAGACAGGGAAGCGCACAATGGGTCGAACGCATGTTCCTCCTGTTACAATCTCCGCCGCGATAAAGCCCGATTTCACAGGACATTTACTTCCTGGTAGGCTGGGGGTGTAACGATCTATCGCACGCCGGGTACAAACAGGTGTTCGATGACTACGTACTCGCTCCTCGTCATAGAGGAAAAGGAGATCTACACCACCATGGCCACTACCAACACAACTTCCCCTGGTGCCGGCAAGGCACCCGCTAAGCCGGCTGCTAAGCGCACTGCTGCGCGTGCCAAGAGCACGGCTTCGGCTTCTAGTACCCGTACTACGCAGACGCGGGCCGCGCGTTCGGTTCCTGAGCGGGCTGTGCTGATACCCGTCGGCGCTGCGCTGATCGCCCGCGAAAAGGTGGTTGAGAGCGTCAACGACACGCTCTCCACCTACTCGAGCCCCGCCAAGGCGCAGTCCAAGCTCAATACGCAGCTGAACAAGTTCGAGCGCCGTGGCGTCACCGCCCGCAACCGCCTGGAGCGTGAGGTGCGCAAGACCCGCACGCGCGTGGAGCGCGAACTGCGTCAGCGTCGTCGCGACGGCGCCGAGCTCGTCGAGAACCTGCAGGAGCGCGTTTCGAGCCTGGTCTGACGGTCTGTGATCTTCCCCCGCGATGAGGCCCCGGAGAGGCTTCGACAGCGGGACAGTCTGCCGGCCTCATATCCCGCCGGCGGAAGTAGGACCCTCTCCTCCCTCGGCCGGAGGCGGCCCCCAGTCGCCTCCGGCCTTTTTTTGGACCCGCCCACCCGCCCTTCCCGACTCCGCCAGTGCTCTGCTTCACTCAAGCTTGAATGCCATCCGGCGCGCAGCGCCGGTAAACCCCCCTACTTTTGCGAGAATGCGACGAAGATGAGCAAAGACGAGATCCTCAAGGCGCTTGAGAGCGTGATCGATCCGGAGCTGCGTCGGTCGATCGTGGAGCTCGACATGGTGCGCTCGATCGAGACCAATGCCAACGGCGTGGTCGATGTGACGGTGTCGCTGACGACGCCGGCGTGCCCGATCCGCGGGCACTTTCAGACCTCAGTGGCCGGAGCGGTGTCGGCGCTTGAGGGCGTGACGCACGTGAACGTGTACTTCGACGTGCTGAGCGACACGCAGAAGGCAGCGCTGCAGCAGAAGCTGGGGCGCGGCAACTTGCCCGACGGAGCACTGGCGCAGGTGGCCAATGTGATGTGCATCGGCTCGGGCAAGGGCGGTGTGGGCAAGTCGACGCTAACGGCGAACCTGGCGGCGGCGCTGACGGGCGAGGGCAAGAAGGTGGGGATCCTCGATGCCGACGTGTGGGGCTACTCGATCCCGCGCATGTACGGGTTGGGCGCCACGCGCCCCCCGGTATCGCCCGAGCGCAAGATCCTGCCGCTAGAGGCCCACGGCGTGAAGGTGATGTCGATCGGCTTCTTCGTGGAGGAGGACGCCGCGGTGGTATGGCGTGGGCCGATGCTGCACAAGGCGCTCTCGCAGTTCCTGCAGGATGTCGCCTGGGGAGCGCTCGACTACCTGCTGATCGACCTGCCCCCCGGCACGGGCGACGTCTCGATGACGCTGGCACAGCTGCTGCCCCAGGCGCAGTTCGTGATCGTCACCACCCCCCAGCCCACCGCACAGAAGGTCGCGCGGCGCTCAGCGGAGATGGCCAACAAGGTCTCGCTTGAGATCTGCGGCGTGATCGAGAACATGTCGAGCTTCGCCACGCCCGATGGCGAGCGCTACGCGATCTTCGGCGAGGGCGGCGGCCAGGATTTGGCCGATGAGCTCGACGTGCCCCTGCTGGGCAAGGTGCCGTTGACGATGCCCCTACGCGAACACGCCGACAGCGGCACCCCGCTGGTGCTCGAGGACCCCGACGACCCGGCGGCGCAGGCCATCCGCCACGCCGCGCGCGGGCTCGTCGCGATGGCGCCGATGGCGCTGCCGGTGCTGCCAGTCGAGCCCGCGGCCCCCGTCGCCCCCACGCCACCGGCGAGCCCCAGGCCGGTGGGCATGTCATTACCAATGGCCTGACCCAAAGCGCAACAACCACGGCCGGCCCCTGGCCGGCCAATCCCCATCATCCCAAGGCAGTGTTGTCGAGCACGGCCCCGACCCACTCGATCGCTACTTTGCGTTGGCGAAGTACTCCGCGTTAATCTGCGTGAACTTCTGCCACTCATCGGGCAGCTGATCCTCGGCGAAGCAGGCGTCCACCGGACAGGCCTCGACGCAGGCGTCGCAGTCGATGCACTCCTCGGGGTCGATGTAGAGCATCTCAGCCGCGTCGTAGCCGGGCTCGTCGGGCGTGGGGTGGATGCAGTCGACGGGGCACACCTCGACACAGGAGTTGTCCTTGGTGCCGATGCACGGCTCAGCAATCACGTAGGCCATTCGTTTCCTTCTAAGGTCGGTTTGGTCGTCGTCCCAGGGGGAGAGGGGAATATTAGCGGCGCGCCCGCGCAGTCCGGAAAGCCGTTAGGTTTGGCCCATGCTCCTGCTGACCGGCGCCACCGGCCTGGTGGGCTCCGCGCTGCTGCGGCGCCTGCTCGCCGAAGGCACCCCCGTGCGCTGCCTGGTGCGCAGTCCGCGAAGGCTGGGCGCGCAGCGTGTGCGTGTCCAGATCGCCTTGGGTGACCTGACGGACCCGCCATCGTTTCGCAACGCCCTGCGCGGCGTGCACACAGTCGTGCACCTGGCGGCCTCGATTCGCGATCAGCCGCGGGGGTCGATCGAGGAGCTCAACGGCATCGCCACCTGGCGCATGGTGCACGCTGCGCAGCGTGCCGGCGTGGAGCGCTTCGTGTTCTTCTCGGTACTCGACGCCTCCACGCACCACCGCGCGCGCTTCTTCCGCGCCAAGGCGCTGGCCGAGCAGGCCGTGCGCGAGTCGCAGATGCGCTCCACGGTGTTCGCCCCCTCGATCGTCTACGCCCCCGGCGACCCCTGGCTGACGCTGCTGGAACGCCTGGCGCTGCTTCCGGTGGTGCCAGTGTCCGGCAGCGGACGCGCCGTCTATCAGCCGATCTGGGCCGAGGATGTGGCTGACTGCGTGATGGCCTCGCTGCGCGGGGGCGATGGCGTCGTGAACGCAGACGGCTCCCCCCACGAGCGCTTCGAGCTGGCCGGCCCCGAGACGCTCAGCCACACCGACATCGTGCGTCTGGTGCTGCGCTCGCTGCAGCGCCGGCGGCTGCTGATGCACGTCCCCACGCCGATCGTCTCGCGCACCCTACGGCTGCTGGAGGCGACGATGGGCATGGGCGCCTTCGCCACCTGGGATGAGGCCGAGCTGATGGAGGTCTCCATGATCTCCGCACGCGGCTGCGCCGATGCCGAGCGCTTCGGTGTCACGCCCGAGCCGATGCGGGCGATCCTGGCGCAGGCTTAGGACACCGCCGGACGAAGCGCCTCTTTTTTCTCCCTACATACATTCCCATTCCAGAGCTGGAGAGTATGCAGGGTTCGAAATTAGGAGACCCCCGGCCGCCGATCGGCCCACGGCCGCGCCGCTTCCATCTGGCTCGCCAGCGCCAGCAGCGTGTCCTCGCCGGCGGGGCGCCCCACCAACTGCACCCCCAGCGGCAGGCCGTCCTCGCCATGGAAGAGGGGTACGGAGATGCCGGGCTGGCCGCTGGCGTTGAAGGTGGGCGTGAAGGGCGTGAACAAACCCGAACGGGTAAAGGTCGACATGGGGTCCGGCGCGGCAGTATCCAGTGTGCCCAGCGGCAGCGGGCGCTCGGCCAGCGCCGGCGTCAAGAGCACGTCATAGCCTTCGAGGAAGGCCACGAGCTGGCGCGTGAAGCTCTCAAGCTGCACGGTCGCACCCATTCCCTGCACGGCATTGAGGTGGCCGATCATCGAGAAGATGGCCCAGCTCATCGGCTCCATGTCCGCGGCGGTGGGCTCGCGGCCGGCCACCATCCCGGAGTAGGCGATCGAGAGCGAGATGTGGGTCGAGAAGACCGCCCCGAAGAGCTCCTGCACGCCCGGTATCTGCCAGGGGGGCTCGACCTCCTCCACGGTGTGGCCAAGCGAGCGCAGCAGCTCGGCCGCGTCGCTGACCGCCTGGGCACACACCGGGTCCACAACAGCGTCGGCGATCGGCGCCGTCGTGGTACAGGCAATCCGCAACGCCCCTGGCTCACGCCCAGCGGCCAGCGCATAGGCCTCGGCCGGCGGCGGCGCCCAGCTGGCATCGCCGGGCTCATAACCCTCGAGCACATCGAGGATCGCCGCGGTGTCGGCGACGGTGCGCGTGAGCATGCCGTCGATCCCCAGCAGCGACTCACCCAGTTCCGGAGCGGCGGAGATGCGACCGCGCGCGGGCTTGAGCCCCACGAGCCCACAGCAGGCCGCGGGGATCCTGATCGAGCCGCCGCCGTCGTTGCCGTGCGCCACCGGCACCATCCCGCTGGCGACCGCCGCTGCCGAGCCGCCCGAGGAGCCACCGGGGGTGCGCTGCAGGTCCCAAGGGTTGCGCGTGGGGCCGAATAGGCGCGCCTCGCTGGTGGGCAGGATGCCGTACTCGGGCAGCGTCGTTGAGCCAACCACGATGAACCCCGCCTGCTTCAGACGGCGCGTGATGTTGTGGTCGAAGTCGGCCACGTAGTCGGACATCAGCGAGCACCCGTAGGTCAGGCGCAGCCCCTGAACAGCGCGGTTGTTCTTGATCGCCACCGGCACCCCCGCAAAGGGCCGCGCATCGCCCGGCGCCACCTGCGCCGCCGCCGCCAGGGCACGCTCGCCGTCGATCTCAACGAACGCATTCAGCCGCGGATTGAGCTCCTCGATGCGCGCAAGCGAAAGCCCCACGAGCTCGCTCGCGGAGATCTCCCCCGCGCGCACCATACCCGCGAGCTCGCTCGCGGAACGGAACATAAGATCGCTGTCGGCCACGGCTCCTCCTCAATTGGATCCTGCCATTCGCACGATGGGTGCGCTCCCAAAATGGAGCCTATCGGGCGCCGCAGCTTCGGCAAATCCCTGCGACCATATAGGCGGCTCACAAGGCCACCACCCCGTTAAAGCAGCGAGCCCAGAAAGCGAATGCCATGAGCGAGGTTCAGGCAGCACCCGCAGCACCAGCAGCACCGGAGGTCCAGTCGGGCCTGGAAGGCGTAGTCGCCTTCGCCACCGAGATAGCCGAGCCCGACCGGGCAGGTGGCGCACTGCGCTACCGCGGCGTGGACATCGAGGATCTCGTCGGCGCGGTCCCCTACGAGCAGGTGTGGGGCCTCTTGGTGGACGGCCATCTGAAACCGGGCCTGCCACCCGCGGAACCACATGCTTTGACGGTGCGCTCGGGCGATCACCGCGTGGACGTGCAGGCGGCGCTGGCGATGCTGGCGCCGGAGTGGGGCTTTGGGCAGCTGATCGACATCTCCGACGAGCAGGCGCGCGAGCACCTGGCGCGAGCCTCGGTGATGGCGCTCTCCTTCGTGGCACAGTCCGCGCGGGGCGCGGGGCAGCCGCCGGTGTCCCAGGAGGAAGTCGACAAAGGCGTGTCGATCCCTGAACGTTTCCTGATCCGCTGGCGCGGCGAGGCCAATCCCGACCACGTCAAGGCGATCGACGCCTACTGGATCTCCGCGGCGGAGCACGGCATGAACGCCTCGACCTTCACGGCGCGCATCGTGGCCTCCACCGGTGCGGACGTAGCCGCCGCGCTGTCGGCGGCGGTGGGCGCCCTGTCGGGCCCGCTGCACGGCGGCGCGCCCTCGCGCGTGCTGAAGATGCTCGAGGAAGTCGAACAGATGGGGGATGCCGAGCGCTGGGTCAAGCAGGCGATGGACCGCGGCGAGCGCCTGATGGGCTTTGGGCACCGCGTGTACCGCGCCGAAGACCCACGCGCGCGGGTGCTGCGACGCACCTGCCGCGAACTGGGCTCGCCGCGACTGGAGGCCGCCGAGGCGCTGGAGCAGGCGGCGCTGGCGGAGCTCCACGCGCGCAAGCCCGACCGCGTGCTGGCCACTAACGTGGAGTTCTGGTCGGCCGTGGTCCTCGACCACGCCGAGGTCCCGCCGGACCTCTTCACGCCGATGTTCACCTGCGCGCGTGTGGCCGGTTGGTCGGCGCACGTCCTCGAGCAGAAGCGCGAAGGGCGCCTGATCCGCCCGACCGCCAAGTACGTCGGCGAGCCGCCGCGATCTGTCAGCGCGGTGGGATAGACGTCAGAAACAGTCAGGCGTATTTTCTTGGCCTGAGCGCCCTTCATCTGCAAGGGTCGATTCCTCATATCCAAACGAGAGGCCGGCGAGCCGGGCCCCTCGCATCCCAATCAAATGAGGAGGACGACCCATGCACATCGGACTGCGACCGACGGCCATCGCCGGCGCGCTGATGGCGGCGCTCGCGCTCATACTCAGCGGCTGCGGCGGCTCGAGCTCAACGACGCAGTCATCGTCATCGTCGACCGCGGCGGCGAGCGCGACGCCGACCAGCTCGACGGCGAGCGAAACCACCACGGCGAGCACAACCACCACCAGCAGCACCACGAGCTCTGAAAAAGTCCCCACGATCGACATCCAGCTGGCGAGCTCGGTCAAGCTCGATCCGATCTCGGCGCACTACACGTGCGACGGGGCCAACACCTCGCCGCCCATCAGCTGGAGCCATGTTCCCCCCAATACGGCCGAAATCGATCTCTTCCTATTCAATCTCGCGCCGGTGCACGGCAAGCTGTTTGCCAACTGGGCGGTGGCAGGATTGAGCCCCAAGCTGCGCGGCCTCTCCGCCGGCCAGTTGCCCGCGGGCGCGATTCTGGGGCGCAACAGCCACGGCCAGGTGGCCTACTCGCTGTGCCCCGCCAAAGGACCGGCTGTGCGCTACGCCTTCCTGATGTATGCGCTGCAGAAAAAAATCCCCGTCAGCACCGGATTCGATGCGGAAAAGCTGCGTGAAAAAGCGCTGCACACAGCCGAATCGGCGGGGCTGCTGGGCCTCTCATACAAGCGCCAGTAGGACCCATTAACGACGGGAGCCCGACATAACCGCCGGGCTCCCGTGAAAGACATCACCGCAAAAGCGGCTCCCTACATCATGCCGCTCATGTCGGGCATGCCACCGCCGCCGCCACCGGCGCCTTCCTTCTCGGGCACCTCGGCCACGATGGCCTCGGTGGTGAGGATGTTCTTGGCGATCGAGGCGGCGTTCTGCAGCGCCGAGCGCGTGACCATGGCGGGGTCGATGACACCGGCCGCGACGAGATCGACGATCTCGTTGGTGGAGGCGTTCAGACCCTGGCCCTTCTTGGCCTTGCGCACGTCGTTGACGACGACGCTGCCCTCGAGGCCAGCGTTCTCGGCGATCTGACGCAGCGGCTCCTCCAGGGCACGGAGCACGATGCGTGACCCCGTACGCTCGTCATCGGAGCCGTCGGCGTCGTGCCCATCGTCGGTCTTGATCGCCGACGATGCCTGCAGCAGCGCGACGCCGCCGCCGGGCACGATGCCCTCCTCGAGCGCCGCCCGCGTGGCCTGCAGGGCGTCCTCGACGCGGTGCTTCTTCTCCTTCATCTCCGTCTCGGTGGCCGCGCCGACCTTCACCACGGCGACACCGCCGGAGAGCTTGGCCAGGCGCTCCTGGAGCTTCTCGCGATCGAAGTCCGAATCGGTGTTCTCGATCTCGGCTTTGATCTGGCTGATGCGGCCCTTGATCGCGGCCGCGTCGCCGGCGCCGTC
>DATBPO010000057.1:0-6691 GCA_036561265.1 Solirubrobacteraceae bacterium
CAACGCCGGCAAGGCCGCAGCTGCGCCGCAGGTGATCAGCGTCGCCTCGCCCGGCGCCGGCGCCACGGGGACTCCGGGATCGCTCGGTGGGGCCAGCACTACACCCACCACCTCCACTCCCTCGCATCTCGCAACCCCCAAGCAGAGCAAGCCTTCGGGCAGCGGGGTGGGCGCGGTGCCCAGCAAGCCCGCGCCGCCCACGGCCCTCAAGAATCTGCGCACCGGCGGCAGCGGCCAGAGCTACGAGCAAAAATCCAAGAACCTTCCCAACGTAGTCTCAACCGGCTGATGGGTGCTCTCCCGACAGATCCCGGCGCCTCGTCTCTGCGTCGCCGTCGCGACGAGCTGGCAGAGCAGGTGGCCGAAGAACAGTGGGACCTAGGCGGGTTGGCTTATGAGATGGCGATCCGCGATCACTTCCGCCTCGACGTGCTCGTGCGCCGCGCCGCGTTATTGCAGGAGCGCGACGCCGAGCTGGCGGAGATCGAGCGACTGCTGCGCCTGGAAGACTCGGCCAGCGTTGGCAGCTGCCCCGCCTGCAGCGCGCCGCACAGTCGCGGGGCGCTGTTCTGTTGGGCGTGCGGTGCCACGCTCATGAAGCGCGCGCCAAGTACGGCCGTGCCTGCAGCCCCGCCGGTCGAGCAGGACACGCTGGTCATGCCCCCGGTCGCGCCCCTAGCGAGTAAGTAGGCGATGCCGGCGATGACGATGCCGGCGAGTAAGTAGGCGATGCCGGCGATGCTGCGCAGCCTCGATCAGCTGACGCTGCCGCCGCCTTGGGTGCGCGGGCTGCTGGTGCTGGCCTTCCTCGGCTTTGGCGTGTTAGTGGGGAACGTCACCTCCGGTGCAGCCACCTCCGCCGCCACGCCGCAGGCGCATCTCAGGTTGATGCTGCCGCCCGCCATTGTGGCTGCGGCGCCCGCGACGACGCCCTCGACTCCCACGGCGACCCCCACGCCCACGGCGCCGGCGAGCACGGGTGAAAGCGAACCTGCCGCGACGGACTCTCCGAGCGCGGGCACCGGGGCCAGCAGCGGCAGCGGCGGCTCTGGGAGCTCCGGTTCGGGGTCCAGCGGGGGCGGCTCGGGTGGCTCCGGCTCGGGCAGCGGCGCGGGCGAAGGCGGCGGAGGCGGGGCCGGCTCAGGCTCGGGCGCGAGCGGCTCCGCCAAGCGGCCCGCCATCAAGCACGTCTTCCTGATCGTGCTCGCCGACCAGCCCTACGCGGCGATGTTCGGGCCTGCCTCCAAGGCCACCTACCTCGCTGGCACCCTGGAGAAGCAGGGCGAGCTGCTGGTGCGCTACTACGCCGTCGCTCACGACGAGCTGGCCAACGGCATCGCGCTCATCAGCGGGCAGGCACCGACGGCGCAGACGGCGCTCAACTGCCCCACGTTCAACGAAATCGCTCCCGCGCCGGGTGCCGGCGCTGCCGACGGGCAGGTCACGGGGCAGGGCTGCGTGTATCCCTCCTCCACCGAAACGCTCGCCGGGCAGCTCACCGCCAAGCACCTCACCTGGCGAGCCTACGTCGAAGGCATGACGCCCGCGTGCGCGCATCCCGCCCTGGGCGCCGCGGACTCCACCGTCGGCGCCCCGCCGCCGCCGTCAGCCACGCCCGGCCCCGCCAACCAGGCCACGCCCGCCGACCAGGCGGCTGCCGGCGCCCAGTACACCACCTTCCGCAATCCCTTCCTCTACTTCCACAGCATCATCGACAGCGGGCCCGCCTGCGCGGCCGACGACGTCGGCATCCAGCAGCTCGCCTCCGACCTGAAGAGCGCCAAGCGCACGCCGGCCTTCTCCTACATCGTGCCCTCGCTGTGTGATGACGGCGGCCCCACGCCCTGCTCCGCCGGGCAGGCCGCCGGCGCCGTCACCGCCGACGCCTTCCTGAAGAAGGTCGTGCCCGAGATCACAACCTCAAAGGCCTTCAAGAACGGCGGGCTGCTGGCGATCACCGTCGATCAGGCGCCCGCCACCGGCGTTGAAGCCGACTCCAGCTCCTGCTGCGGGCAGCCGCGCTTCCCCAATCTCCCCGCGCCTGCGCCATTGCCGGGTGGCGGTCAGCTGCCGCCCTCGGGAGGGGGCCAGGTGGGGGCGCTGCTGCTCTCGCGCTTCGTCAAGGCCGGCGCCGTCGACCAGGACCCCTACAACCACTTCTCGCTGCTGCGCACGATTGAGGATCTCTTCGGGCTAAAGCACCTGGGGTACGCCGCTGCCAGCGGCGTCAGCTCCTTCGGGGCCTCCGTGTTCGAAGGGAGGTGAGCGGCGCGACATCGCCGACGTTGGAGGTAACCGACGTGGGAGGTAACCGACGTGGGATGTCTGTTACGATGGTCGAGTGTTTGTGAACCGCTCGGTCGAGTTGGCGGCGCTGCGGGAGTGGGAGGGCGGCCCGCATGGGCGCCTTGGGCTGCTCTGGGGACGCCGGCGCGTGGGCAAGACCGCGCTGCTGAGCGCCTTCGCCAAGGATCGGTCCGCGATCTTCCATACCGGCGCTGGCCGTCCGGCCCGGGACGAGCTGAGGATCCTCAGCCGCATGACCGCCGGTGCGCTGGAGGGCGGGCTGCGCGACCTCCACGCACGGCCATTCGCCGATTGGGACGACGCGCTGGAAACGCTGGCCGCCGCTGCGCAGAACGAGCCGCTGCTGCTTGTGCTCGATGAGTTTCCGGAGCTGCTGCACACCTCGCCTGAGCTGCCAAGCGTGCTGCGCGCCTTTTGGGACCGTGCCCGCGAGCACACATCGCTGCGCATTCTGCTGTGCGGCTCGGCGGTGCGCACGATGCAGGCGATCCAGGAGGAGCGAGCACCACTGTACGGGCGAATCGACCTCACACTGGCGCTCCATCCCTTTGCACCGCACGAGGCCGCGGAAATGCTGCCCAAGCTCGCACCGGCCGATCGTGCGCTGGTATGGGGAATCCTCGGGGGCGTGCCCCTCTATCTGGATTGGTGGGATCAGCAGAGCAACCTGCGCGCCAACCTGCGGCGACTGGTGTGCCGGCCCGGAGGACAGCTCTTGGACGAGGGTCAGCTTGTGCTGGCGACCGAGAGCGACCCCGGTGGGCTTTCTCAGCAGGTGCTGCGGGCGATAGCGGCGGGCAGGACGCGGCACAACGAGATCGAGCAGGCGGTGCGGGCCGAGCCCGCGCGTGCACTCGAGCGCCTCATCGAGCTGCGCCTGGTGGAACGCATCGTGCCCGTGACCGAGGCTGGCTCGCGAACGCGGCGGCGCAGCTACAGGATCGCGGATAACTTCCTCGCCTTCTGGCTGGGCATCGTCGAGCCCTACCGGGCTGAGATCGAAAGGGGACTCGGTGAGACGATCCTTTCGCCGCTGATCGAGCAGCTCAGCGATCACATGGGCGCTCGCTACGAGGAGGCCTTCCGCGCACATCTGCGCCGCCTTGCCGGCACCGGGGCGCTGCCTGCCGACATCGTCCGCATCGGCGCCTTCTGGTCGGAGCGCCCCGCTGTGGAGATCGACGCCGTGGCCCTGGCCGGTCGTCGCGAAGAGGCGGTGCTGGTTGGCGAGGCCAAGTGGGCGCGCACGCTCGACGGCGCGCGGCTGATGCGCGAACTCGAACTCAAGGCCGGTGCCCTGCCGCGCGCGGCTTCCGAGCTCGTCTATGCAGTGTGTGCAAGAGAGCGCGTCACCCGTGCTCCCGCGGGGCTGTTGGCGCTCACCGCGGCAGACGTGTTCTCCTGAGCGTCCGCCCGCACGCCGCCAGTCAAAGACGCGCGGCCAGCTCGTCGTAGGTGATCGCCGTGCGCCGGCCGCCGGCGCGGCTGAGAACGCGCTCGAGCGCCAGCATGTGGCGGGGGCGGTCGAGGTCGGCGGGGTGCACGTCCAGGCGCAGGTTGCGTCCCTGCAGCAACGAGCCCGCGCGGATCAGCGAGGGGGAGAGGGCCGGAGCCATGTCGAGGTGCCCACCGAATGACACGTGCAGGCGCAGCAGGCTGGCCCACCAGCGAAAGCGCACGCTCAGCTTGCCCTCGGTCGTGAGCGTCGAGCGCAGCGCGCGCGTATAGGCATAGGCGGGAGCGACGAAGCCGTCGGGCTCCACGCCGGCCAGCTTCAGCACACGCCAGCCCGCCTCCACCGCGCGGCGCGTCTCGGGACCGTCGAGACCCACGAACTCCGCCGCGCGCCGGTGGCCGCTGGCGGGCGCGCGCAGGCGTTGCGTCCAGTCCACCTGGCGCAGGCGCTCGTGCTGAAAGCCGTGCTGTGCGATGGAGTCTCCGTGCGCGCGGCACTCGGTGAGCCATTGGGTCATCTCCGGCGAGCGCTCGCCGAGGGGATGCAGGTCGCGCGCCGGGATCACCAGCAGGGTCACACGGTCCACGCCGTGGTCATCCAGCCAGTCGCGGATGCGCGCGCAGCGCTCGAACGTCGCCGGCTCGACGTCGTGCAGCGCCACCGCGATCGTGCCCGCGGGGCGCGTGGAGGATCTATGCAGCATGGCGCTCACCGTGGCCGGCGCTGCTGCGGGTGCCACCGTCGGAGGTGTCACTGCCGTGTGCGCCCCTCGCAGGCGATGGCGTCAGCGCTCGCCGGTAGCCGCCGGCCAGGCGCAGCAGCGCGCTTTCCCAAGTGCGCTCGCGCACCGAGGACAGGCCGGCGCTCGCCAGTCGGCGGCGCAGCTGGGGAGAGGTCGAGAGCTCTAGCACACGCTCGGCCAGCGCCTGCGCTTCGGGCCGGCACAGCAGACCGTTGACGCCGTGCTCTATCAGTGACAGCGGGCCGCCGGCGGCCACTGCGAGAACCGGCACGCCGCTGGCCTGGGCCTCCAGAATCACCTGGCCGAAAGTGTCCGTGGCGCTGGGAAAGAGGAAGATGTCACAAGCCGTGTAGGCGCGTGCGAGCTCTTCGCCCTCAAGCCAGCCGAGGAACGTCGCGTGCTCGCCCAGCAGCTCACGCAGGTGCTCCTGCTCGGGGCCGCCCCCCGCTAGCACCAGGTGCAGCCGGGGGTCGCGGCTGTGCGCCTGCAGGAACGCGTCGGCCAGCAGCTGCGTGCCCTTCTCGCGCGTGATGCGCCCGGCATAGAGGACGTTGATGGCGCTGTCTGGAGCGTGGCTCACCGGCGCGGCTACGTGCTCCCCGCCCAGATCCAGCTCCCCGCGTAGCGCCGGATCAAAGCGCGCGGTATCCACGCCGCGGTCCCAGCGCACTATGCCTTCGCCGTCCACGCCGAGCGCTCGCAGAGCTTCATCGGAGGCGGGGCTGGGGGAGAGGACCAGGTCACAGGCGCCGTAGAAGGAACGCACCGCCAGACCCATCGCATTCGCCACACGCGCATCCTGCGAGCGCAACGCCGCGTAGGCCGTGAGCTCCGTGTGGTAGCTGCCCACCAGCGGCAACCGCAACCCGCGCGCCACCAGCGCGCCCGCGATGCCCACCGGGCCCGGCGAGCACACGTGGATCGCGTCGAAGCCACCATCCGCCAGAGTCTCCACAGCGACGCTCAGGCTCGGGACGCCGATTTTCAGGCCCGCATAGAAGGGCACGTCGATCTCCGCCACCGCCGCGAGGCGCCGGTCCACATCGGCATCCGTGCCGATGACCTCTATCTCAAAGCCCGGTACCCCGCGCTCGCGGATCTCCGCGATCGTGCGCGTAACACCGTGCGTCGAGCCGATGCCGTCGGCGAGGATCGCAACGCGCGGCGTCTCGCCCTCGCGCGAGTACAACTTCGCCTTCTCGTTGCTCAAAAACGCGGTTGACGGGGCGTAAGGGATCGCCGCCACGCAGCCCTCAAACACGCCGGTCGCCGCGACCAGCAGATCCGAGCCACCGCTCGTCGGACCCGAGCCGCTTTCGATCGCCTCAACCACCCCCGTCACCGCCCCCCGCAGTTTGCGCTCGTGCATGCGGCATGCGCGGCGGTACAGGTCGGCGTGTGTGAAGTCCTCGTCCTGCATGTAGGCGATCAGGCCGCGCTCATCGAGGTGGTCGAGCTCCACCGCCGCCAGCCACGCCCGCAGCAAGCAGCGCGCATCCTGCGGCGTGAGGTCGCTGCCGGTGGCACCCTCGCGCGCATCGCCCTCGCGCAGCAAGCGCTGCATCATCAGCAGCACCGTTCCGGGATTCAGCTCCTGCGTTGCCCCCGAGCCGCTTCCCAGGGCGCGCGCCGCGAGGGCGATGGCGGCGTGTGCCCACTTCGCCGCGCTGCCCTGTTCGCCACGCGCCACGACGGAGCCCGCGCGCACGTGCGTAAGGAACTCGCCGGGCGTGCTAGCTGCAGGCGCCTCGGTGAAGGTGCGCCCGATATCCACGCCCGCGTGATCGTCGCTGCCGCCGATGCCGATGCCCTCGCGCGTGGCGATGTAGATCGCGGCCGGCCGATTGAGCTCGCGCGCGCGTGAGCCATTGCGCACCTCCCAGATCGGAAAGAGGTCCGCCAGGCGCCGGCGGTGGCGCGCCCTCAACGGAGCGCCCACGTTGTAGTAGGGATGAGCGAGTGCGCACAGAATGTCACTGGCATGCAGGTACTCGGCGCACTCCTCCACATCACCGCTATGTGCCTGTAGCCACTCGTGATCCGCCGGCGTGATGCCGTAACACAGCACGTGCACCGCCTGGGGCTCGCCGCGGAAGGAGACCGTCAGCTCCTCGCTGATGAACACATCCGGGCGCTCCGCGATCTGCAGCACCCCCGCGATCGTGTCGTGATCGGTGATCGTCACG
>DATBPO010000058.1:0-3963 GCA_036561265.1 Solirubrobacteraceae bacterium
TGGGGCGCCGAGCTCGATGCCGCGTTCCTGCTGGGAGTCGATGGGCACGGTGACGGTGTGGGCGGGGCTGATGGTGAGGCTTTCGGGCTGGGTGCCGTCGAGCTTGATGGCGTCCCAGGTGATGTGGCGCTCCCCGCCGGAGCGCTCACCGGGGGCGGTGCCGTTGTCGATGCCGCCGATGGCAGCTTGGAAGACGCTGAGGGAGGTGCTGGTGGCGAGGGACCCGGCGCCGCTGATGAGGGTGGGGGCGGTGAAGAGCGGCAGCAGGGGGGCGTCGGCGACGTCGATGGTGGTTTGATCGGAGCCCGACGCTTCTGGCACGACGGCGGTGTCGGTGACGCTGACCTTGATGAGGGTGGGCCCGGTCTGGATGTAGGTGTGGGTGCCAACGATGGAGATGGCGGAGCCGGAGATGATGATGGTGGCGGTGGAGGTGCTGCCGTCGCCCCATTCGATGGAGGCGCTGTAGGAGCCGGCGGTGTGGATGCCGTTGGGGTCGGCGACGACGGCGAGGGGCCCGGAGAAGACCTGCCCCTCGACGGGGGCGATGGCGAGGTTGGTGACGGAGAGAGGTGAAGTGGCGAGGGCTGGACCGGCCGCGGCGGCGAGCGCGAGCAGGGCAAACGCGAGGACAGTGGGCAGTGAAGACCTAGTAGGGGTCAATCGCATGAAGGCTCCTGTTAGCGGGCTGGCAGCTGGCGCCCTGGCGGGCGGGGCGCGGGGCGGATGGGGCTGTGCTGTGGCTGGGGCGTGGCAAGCGTAGGCGAGGGGGCGGACACCCGCCCAATCGCACGGGTGCCGCCTGAGTGCGCGGGGGCGGATGGGTTGTGTGGGAGGAGCTCCGCTGCGCTGCGCTGTGTGGGCCGCGTGCTGCGGGGATGGCTGGGGCGAGCAAAAGCTAGGGAGCGAGGGACTCAAGCGGGGCGCGGGACGCAGCCGCGTGGTCTTCTGGAGAGGGCGCGGGGGTCTCAGCGGGGGGCTCTGACGCAGGAGGCTGATCAGGTGAGGCGCGGGCGGAGGCGAGGCAGAGGGCGAGCACGAGCAGGATGATGGCGCCCCAGAGGGCGAGGAGGGGGAGCAGGAGCGACACGGTTAGCGCCGCGGCGGAGGGCAGTCAGGCAGGGCCAGTTGGCTTGGGTGCTGTGGCTGTGGCCGAGGACGAGTCGTGCAACTCGCGCGCATGTGGATCCCCCATGAAAGTCGATGTACCAGTATGTCTAGCGACGCGAGACTAGCACAACAATTCCGACTGTGTGGTTTTACTGAAGTGCGTGAGGCGCACGTGTTCCGGGGCACGTGATCCTCGCGACGCGTGATGTCCTCGATCTGGGTGGGGTGTGAGCACGCCCGGCGACTTCGGGGCGCGCATGAGCACTGCGTCGGCTCGTCGCTCACGCGGGCGGCACGATGCTCGCAAAGGCAGGGGTGCTACGGATGGTGTCGAAGGCGGGGTCGGTACGGGCTTCGATGACGGCGTTATCGGTGCGCTCGATGCTGCGCCGCAGGTGCACGATGGCTGTGCGGACCCGCTTCTGCTCCAGGTCGGCGTTGCCAGCGTAGGCGGCGTAGCGCGACCAGAAGCAGGCGAGGTTGTACTCGGCGGAGGCAGAGAGCCAGGCATCCTGGAGGCGGGGTTCTTGCTTCAGGCGACCGGTGTACAGCTTGACGGTGTAGCTGAGAATTTGCAGCGGCTCGTCCATGGCGTCGAGCAGCATCTGCGGGGTCGAGTCGTTTCCTCCCGCATGGCGGAGTGCGCGATTGAGCTCTTCATGGCGAGTGCGTGCCTGGGTGGCCCAGCTGCGCGCTGCGGTGGGATTCTCTGCCAGGGTGGCCTGGTAGTCGTAGATGTTGAGGACGATCTGCATGTAGAGGGCGCGGTACCAGATGGGGGCGCTCTCCGCGGCGGCGTTGCTGGCGACGTATTCGAGATGACGCCTAGCCTCGTCGAGGCGTTCATTCCAGGTCTCGCGGTGACCGTCGTCGGGATCGGCGGCGGCATCGAGCATGTCCTCGCGGGGGCGCCGCAGGAGGAGGTCGGCGAGATTGAGGCGAGCCCCGAGGTTGCGCGCGTCGCGATCGAGCGCGCGCTCGTACATGACGCGCCGTTTGGCGAGGTCGGGCACGAGCTCGCCGAGGGCGAAGAGCGCGTAGGAGCGCCAATCGCTGGCGCCGAGCGGCGGCTTGTCGGCCTTGAATCCGAGCTGGGGCTGGTATGCAAGCCAGACGGCGGCGGGCAGGACGAGGCGCTCGTAGCGGACGGCTTCTTTTTCGTTGTCCCCGGCCTCCTTGAGAAAGTAGTCCTTCTCCCACAGTGTGATCTGGTCGACTCCCCGGCCGTTGTGGTCGGCGAGCGCGATGGTGAGCCCGGCACCGCGATTTTCATGTATGGGGTGCACGGTGCCGGAGATGAGGGACATATGGCGGGGCAGGAGCTGGTCGAGCATCTGCAGGAGACCGGCGATGAGCTTGCCCTGAGGAACGCTTTCGAGGACGGCGGCGGGCACTTCGAACTTGGGCTCGCTGCCGCTCTGGTAGTGGAGGTTCTGACTGGGGCTGTCGTCCTTGAGTCGGGCAAGCGCATCGCCGAGGCTGGCGGCGAGCGCGGCGCTGAGCGTGGATTCGCTGCTGCCGGTGAAGCCTTCGAGGCGTACGCTGCCGCGAAGGCGCCGCAGAAGGCCGCGCACGGCGGCGTAGAAGAGCAGCGCAAGCACGACGATGCAGAGTGCGATGGCGATGATCTCGGCGAGGAAGATGACGGTGGGCCCGTGCAGCCCGAGGAATCCCTGCCAACGGCTGGGGCGCTGCGTGGGCGTGCGCAGTTCATCGGCAAGGTGCCGGAGTTCATGCGCCAGCCGCGCGAGCGGGCCGGTGGGCTTGGGTGGCACTTCCTGCAGCGCGGCGAGGACGAGTTTGCGGGCGTCTTCGGAAAAGCCGGCTTCCTGTAGCTGGGTGGCGTGGTAGAGCTGCGCTTCGAGGTGGGTGATCGTTTCGGCTTCGGTGGGAGCGTTGCCGGTGGTTGTGGTGCCGCCTGGGGCGGTGGTGCTCCCGGAGGCCGTCGTGCTCCCGGTGGCCGTGGTGCTGTGTGGGGTTGTCGTGCTTCCGGTGGCCGTCGTGCTGTCTGGGGCTGCCGTGCTCCCGGTGGCTGTCGCAGCCGTCGCAGCCGTCGCGTTACCGGCGGCCCAGGCGAGCGCGAACAGGAGGGCGAGCGCGGCAACGAGAGACCTTCCCCGGACGAGCCTCCCCGGAGCAACTCGATGGCCCCGGGCGCGAGAGCCAGCATCCAAGCGGTGTGCGCTCACGTGTCCCCCCGTGCGAAAAGTGGTGGATCAGGATTTGGGGCGAGCGCAAGCTAGCACAGTTCTGACTGTATGGCTGAGCAGGAAAGGCACTGCCCAGCGAGATATTGCTCTTGGCGCTTACAGCCCCTACGCGAGTGCCTCAATGCGTATCCCTGGAGTGCAAATTGGCGCTGGTGGGGTCGGGCGAGGAGCGCATTGGGAGCCTCAGGGTGCGTCGTCGAGCGCTTCGAGCAGGCGGGCGTCGGCGAGGTCCTGTGGTCGCCCGGCGGGCGCGTAGCGAGCGTTGAGGCTCGGGTGGTCTAAGGAAGCAGGGACTGGAGGGGTTTGCGGCCGTTCGCGCCGGGCGGATGGGTTGGGTGGGGGAGGAGCTCCGCTTCGCTTCGCTGTGTGGGCCGCGTGTGGCGGGATGGCGGGGGCGAGCGGTCGAGGGCGCGCGTGTCGCCTGTGGCGCAGATGGTCGGGGGTGGATGGCGGCTTTAGCAAGCAGCAGGCGCAGACACTCATAGAGCTGTACCGGACTCGCAACGGCTTGCAGCATTCGTCGGCGGGGATGGCTGCGGATGAGGTGCATCGGCAGGTGCGCTTGCTGCTGCGTCATCTTCCGCGGCTCGTGGTGAGTTACGTGGCGTGGTTGGAAGCTAGGGGAAGAAGACCAAACCGTCGA
>DATBPO010000059.1:0-3312 GCA_036561265.1 Solirubrobacteraceae bacterium
TCGAGAGGAAGCTCGCCAAGGTCAAGAGCATCGCCGAGATGCTCCAGGTCATCGAGCTGGTGCGCGAGCGCCAGAACCTCCCCAAGGCCGAGATCGCCAGACGCATGAACCGCAAGCCCGAGGCTATCTCACGGCTCCTACGCGGCGAGGGCGCCAACCCCACCCTCGACACCCTCATCGACCTCATCGACGCGATTGGCCTCGAACTCGACATCCGCATCAAGCGCCAGCCCGCCAAGCGCAACGGCGACTATTCGCCACTGAAAATCCACACCGCCGTCTGAACGACTGCCCGGCGCCCAGGAAGCACGAGGCCGACCGCAACCTCCGCCCCCGAACCCCGAAATCCCAGTCCCAGAGCTACTTTATGTGCATCCCCGAGATCGCCCGCGAGATGACGAGCTGCTGAATCTCGGCGGTGCCCTCGAAGATGTCGTAGCTCGGGCGAGAGCCGCTTTGCGAAGCCGTTTTGGCTTTCTGATGCGGAATCCGGTCCGCCTCGATCCGCCCGAATCAGGCCGTTTCAGAGGGCGACTGGCGCGAGACTGGCGCGCACTTGCTCCTCCTCAGCGGTGCGCGCCAGATAGGCGTCGAGCATCGTCGCGGCCTCGTCCTCGTTGCCGGGCATCAGGTGGCCGTAGCGGTCGAGGGTGAAGGCGATGGTGGCGTGGCCCAGGTAGGTCGAGAGCGCCTTTGCGTTGACGCCCGCGGCGATCATCAGCGAGGCATACGTGTGCCGGAACTCGTGCAGCGTGAACCTCTGGAGCTCCGCCTTCGCCCATGCCTTGTCCGCGTGTTCCTTCATCACGTTGTCCGTGAACGGCTTCTCGGCCGTGACCCCGAAGACGAGGCCGTCCCGCCAGGCGAGTCCGCGCAGGTGCTCCTCTAGGTAGTCGCGCAGGGCGGCGGCGATCGGCACCTTGCGGTGCTTGCGATTCTTGGTAGGGATCTGCCCCTTGACCGCATCCCAGCCCCAGCGGACGTGGATCAGCCCCGCCGCCAGATCCACGTCCTCGATGCGCAGCGCCAACAGCTCGCCCCTGCGCAGGCCCGCATACATCGCGGTCGCCCACAGCGTCCGGTCGGCCGCCGGCAGCGCCGCCAGGAGCTTCGCGCATTCCTGCGGCGGGGCGATCCGGTCGCGTCCACCGCGCACCGCCGGCATCTCAAGACCTGACAGCGGATTGACCGCGACTTCGCCGCGCTTGAGCGCGCGCCGGTAGATCGCGCGCAGCGGCAGCATCGTCGTGCCGATCGTGCTCGCGTTCAGTCCGTCGGCCACCAGCCGGTCTACGAAGTCCTGGAAGTCGATCTGCTCGGGCTCGGTCAGGCGCCTTGAGCCGAACTGCGGGTAGATCCGCAGTTGCAGCGCCGTCTCGTAGGCACGCACGGTCGCCGGCTTGTAAGGGTCGCCCGAATGGGGACGGATGAGACCCTCGCGGGCGCCCCGCACCAGCGCCTCGCCGGCGTCGCGGACGGTGAGGGATGTCGGCGCTCGCAGCAGCTTCCTGCGGACCGCCGTCGCGGCGTCGTTGCGCCACGCCACAGCCGCCGCGTGGGTGGGGAAGGTCTTGCGGAGCTTCTTCCCGTCGCGCTTGCTGTAGACGAACGCCTCATACGGGCAACTGCATCCGCTCTTGCGCCTGCATGCCCTGCCATGTCGCTGGCGAACTCCAGCGGCCATCACACATCACCTGCTTTCGGCCCCATGCTCGGGGGCAGCTTCACCGCCGCGCCCCAGTCAAATCTCCTTGTTGTGCAAACATAGCGCGCACACAGGACGCCACACTGCTCACGGCCGCTCACGCCGCGCCCGGCAGTGTCGTCTCGGCGTGCTCCTCCAGCCAACGCTCAAGCTCGCGCACCGGGACGAGCTTCCGTCTGCCGACACGCACGATCCTTACGTCGGGTTCGATGTGCTCGCGCCAGGTATCCCAGCTCACGCCCAGAGAGGCGCACGCCTGCATGATGCTCAGCGCGAGCGTCGGCGTCCTCGCGGCGCGGCCGTCTCGCGTCTGGTCGCCGGCGTTCGGGTCTGGATCTGGAACCAAGCTGACAGGCACAACAACAAAATTAGCAAAGTCGCCAAACAAGCCCGGCAGGCCCTGATTGCAGCGACGATGAGACAGGCCTCTTGGTAGGCTCACCAAATGAGCAAAAGAGGCAAACCCAGCAGCGCTGTCGATGACGACGACCAGGCCCTCGCCGAGCTCCGCGCGAGCCGCAACGGCTGGGTCGCGGCCATCGAGGCCCATCGCATGGCGCCGCCCGATGCCGGCTTCGGCACTCGTCTGGCGAGGCTCGCGGTGGCCGCCGGCGAGCAGGCGCGCGTCTATCGCGCAGCGGCATCGGACTTCGAATGGGTGCCAGGCAGCGGTGGTCAACCGCCCTACGAGCTGCAGCCCGATACCGGGCGGCGTGGACCTGTTCGCCTCTGGCAACGCTTCGACGCCGCCGTGGCGCGATTGGGCGCGGCCACCGAAGGCAAGGACATGATCGAGGTCGCCGACGCCTACGAGGACCTGGCGGCAGCCGCCGCCGGGCTTTCAGAGGCGATCGAGCGCGAAGACGCGGCGAACAGCCAGCGACCACGAACTCGCGCGCGTAGCTCTGCGTAAGGGACTGCCTGAGCCTCGCAGGCACACACACCCGGCGTGCAGTTACGAGCGCCTGCGCGGCAAAACGACGCTCGCCTCATCCCAAACGGAGTGCTGGCGCCTGGCACGGCGACGCGGCAGCATCACGCCCTCCGGAGCCCACACGTCCCTCCGGCGTGCTGGCGCAGCGCGGTCAGCTCGCTGCCCCGCGAACGCCGCGAAATCCTCGCTGCGTATGCGAAAGACGTGACCGTATCTCTCGGCCGGAAGCGTCCCCTTTCTGATCCAGTTGCGGATCGTCTGAGGGGTCACGCTCAGCGCGTCTGCCACCTGCTCGGAGGTTAGGAAGGCTTCGCCTGACATCGCAGAAGCAGCAAGTCTACGGCCAGAATGTGGCTGCGGCAATACCTACGGCCAGGATCGCGGCGACGCCCAATGAGCGTGCATGGCGATCCTTGCCAACCCGAGTCGAGACATCCGCCAAGTGTTGCATCTGCCACGCCTCCGACCCAAACAGCGCGTGCCGCATCTCGCACGCCGGACACTACAGCACACTGCCAGCCGTGCGAAAGCCCGCAACCGGTGATCGATACCCTCCCCCGTGGCGCCGCACGGCGCGCGAAATCGGCCTACTAGGCAAGGTCGGGGTTCGTCGCGTCTACTTCGAGACCCGGGCCGCAGGCTAAGCTATGAACGAGGGCCAAGGGCCTACGCT
>DATBPO010000060.1:0-7681 GCA_036561265.1 Solirubrobacteraceae bacterium
GGGAGTGCGCCGGGGCGCTGGCTGTTGGGTCTGGCGCTCTATGATCTTGTGTTCGGGCTGATTGCCTATGCGGTTTTCGACTTCCTCCTGGAGGATTGAGTGATGATGTACGGACGGGGCCTGCGCGCCCTCTCCCTGGCAACGGTGGCGATGTGGACGCTCGCCCTCGGGCTGGTTTTCTTCTACGCCCCCCTGGAGGCCGATCAGGGCTTCGTACAGAAGATTTTCTACGTGCACGTGCCGCTGTCGATCGTCTCGCTGTGCGGCTTCGTGCTCGGGGGGCTGCTCGCCATCGCGCACCTGCGCAGCGGCGACTCGCGCTGGGACCTGCGCTCGTATGTGGCGATCCACATGAGCCTCATCCTCGGCGTGGGCGCGCTGATCACCGGCTCGATCTGGGCCAAGGCCTCGTGGGGGCACTGGTGGGTGTGGGATGAGCCGACACTCGTCTCGTTCCTGATCGTGTTTTTGCTGTACGCCACCTACCAGCCGCTGCGCTTCTCGATCGAGGACCCCGAGCGCCAGGCGCGCTACGCCTCAGTCTTTGCGATCGCCGCCGGCGCCTTCGTGCCGCTGAACTTCGCCGCGGTGCGCATGTCCACCGGCTACGTGCATCCGCGCGTGCTGGGGGATACCTCAAACCTGCCGGGGCCGATGGCGCTCACGTTCCTCGTGTCACTGGTGGCGATGGCGCTGCTGTACGCCACGCTTTGCAAGTACGAGATGACCGCCAAGCACGCCCGCGGGCAGCTGCGGGCGCTGCGGCGCAAGGTCTCGGGGGAAGCGCCTGTGCAGGGGCGCAGCGCGGCGCCTTCGCTGCACGCTGGGGCTGGAGGCTCCGGCAACGCCACGCCCAACCCGCGCCCCGCCAGCGCAACGGCCACCAGCGCCGGAGCGCCCGCCGTAGGAAGGCCAGGCGCCTGATGCCTGCGCTGCCCCTGCATGAGGCCGGCAAGTACGTCGCCGCTGCCTACATCGTCGTCTTCGCGCTGGTGCTCATCTACGTATCGATCATGGCGATACGCCTCAGCCGCATCGAGCGCGATCTGGGCGAGCTGTTGGAGCGCGCCGACCGTGCGCCCGAGCCGACGCGGGAGCCGCCCTCGTGAGCGAGCTGCTGTTACTGGGGATCTCGCACAAGACGGCGGGCGTGGAGCTGCGCGAGCGCTTGGCGCTGAGTGAGGCCGCCGCGCTGGACTTCGCCGCGCAGGCGCTGGCGACGCCGCAGGTGCGCGAGGCGGTGGCGATCTCAACGTGCAACCGCACGGAGGTGTACCTGGTCGTGGGCGAGGCCGTGCGCGCGGAGGCCGACGTGCTGGGCCTGATGGCAAGCCGTGCGGGCATCCGCCCCACTGAGCTGGCGCAGCAGATCTACTCGCCGCGCAACTGCGAGGCTGCACGCCAGCTGTTCCGGGTGACGGCGGGCCTTGAGTCGATGATCGTGGGCGAGGCCGAGATCCAGGGGCAGGTCAAGCGCTCGTATGAGGCCGCGCTGCGCGAGGGGCACACGGGCGCGCTGAGCAACCGCCTGTTCAGCGCGGCGCTGACGACGGGCAAGCGGGTGCGCAGCGAGACCGGCATCGGCGCAAGCCGCGTTAGCGTGCCCTCCGTCGCCGTGGACCTCGCGGCGGGCGTGCTGGGGAGCCTTGAGAACCGCCACGTCACGATCCTGGGCGCGGGGGAGACGAGCGAGCTGACAGCGCAGGCGCTCTCGGCGCAGGGGGCCGGCACGATCTTCGTCGCCAACCGCCACGCCGACCGCGCGCTCGGTCTGGCACAACGCTTCGGCGGCTCCGTCGTGGGCCTCGAGGGTCTGCCAGAGCAGCTCGCCACGGCCGACATCGTGGTCTGCTCCACCGCCTCCCCGCACGCGATCGTCGGCGTGGAGGAGCTCGATCTCGTGCTGCGCCGCCGCGCGGGCCGGGGCGGGCGGGACCTAATCCTGATCGACATCGCGGTGCCGCGCGACGTGGACCCCCGCTGCGGCGAGCTGCCCGGCGTGACGCTGTATGACATGGACGACCTTCAGGAGGTGATCGAGCGCAACCTCAGTACGCGCACGGCCGAGGTCCCGCGCGCGCAGGAGATCGTCGAGGAGGAGATCCACCGCTTCGCGCGCCACCTCGGCCAGCTCGACGCCCTGCCCACCGTCAGCGCGCTGCACGAGCACGCCACCGCGCTGGTCGAGCAGGTGCTCGCGGAGAACGAGGGGCGCTGGGAGTCAGCGTCCAAGCGGGACCTTGCGCGCGTGGATGCAATCGCGCGCGCGGTGGCCAAGCGGCTATTACACGAGCCCACGATTCGCTTGCGCAGCCTCAGCGAGGAGCGCGGGCACGGGAGCCTTGAGTTGGTACGGGAGCTGTTCGGGTTGCGGGAGGAGGGGGAGGAGGGGGTGGGGGCCGCGCGCCGCGATCCAGCCTCTGCCGATCCGCACGAAGGGCGACCAGCGGCTGACGCAGCGGGTGCCCCTGGCGAGCTGGCCGAAGTGCGCTCCCTGGACGCCCGCCGCCGGCGCGGCTGATGCGCCTGGGAACCCGCGGCAGCGCCCTTGCCCTGGCCCAGGCGCAACAGGTGGCGGGGCTGCTGGGGGGATCCGAGGTCGTCGTTATCACCACAGCTGGTGACCGGGGCGATGCTGCTGTTGCCGACAAGTCCCGCTGGGTCGACGCCCTCGAGCAGGCGCTGTTGGCCGGCGAGGTCGACCTGGCCGTGCACTCCGCCAAGGACGTCCCGGGCGAGCTGGCACAGGGTCTCGCGCTGCTGGGCGCCCCGGCGCGGGCGGATGTCGAGGACGTTCTGTGCGGCGTGGCGAGGCTGGACGAGCTGCCCGCCGGCGCGCGCGTGGGCACCGGCAGCATCCGCCGTGCCGCCCAGCTGCTCGCGGTGCGTGATGACTTGGACGTGGTCCCGGTGACCGGCAACGTCGACACCCGCCTGCGTAAGCTCGGCGAACGGGAGTGCGACGCGCTTGTGCTGGCACGCGCCGGCTTGCAGCGTTTGGGGCGTGAGAAGGAGGGCGGCGCCGTTCTGGATCCCACCCAGTTCGTGCCCAGTCCCGGGCAGGGGACGCTTGCCCTGGAGGGCCGGGCGGATGACGCGGCAGTCCGGGATGCAGTGACGGCGATCACCGACAAAGACGCCATGGCCTGCTTGCTGGCCGAGCGCGCGGTCGCGCGTGCGCTGGATGCCTCCTGCAACACGCCCCTGGGCGCCTGGGGCCGGCCCGCGGGATGCGGGTGCCTTGAGCTGCGCGCGTGGGTCGGGCTGCCCGACGGTTCGGCGTGGGTGAGCGACGGGCTGCTCGGAGGCTTCTACGACCCCGAGGAGCTCGGGGGGCGGGTGGCAGAACGAATGAGGGCGGCCGGGGCAGTCGACTTGTTACGGCAGCTGGTCGCGTGAGCGGCCGCGTTTACTTGGTGGGCGCCGGTCCTGGCGACCCCGGCCTGCTGACGGCGCGCGCGGTGGAGCTGATCGCCCGGGCCGAGACGATCCTCTACGACCGGCTGATACCGGGGCAGGCGCTGGACGGGGCGCGCGTGGACGCGGAGCTGCTGTACGTGGGCAAGGAGGGCGGGGGCGAGGCGGTGCCGCAGGAGGAGACGGAGGCGCTGCTCGTGGCGCGTGCGCAGGAAGGCAAGCTGGTGGTGCGCCTGAAGGGCGGGGACCCGTTCGTGTTCGGGCGCGGCGGTGAGGAGGCGCTGGCGCTGCGCGAGGCAGACATCCCTTACGAGGTGGTGCCGGGGGTGACGGCGGGCGTGGCGGCTCCGGCCTACGCGGGCATCCCGGTCACCCATCGGGGCGTGGCGAGCGCGGTGGCGCTCATAACGGGCCACGAGGACCCCGCGAAGCCCGAGACGGCGCTCGACTGGCCGGCGCTGGCGGCGTTCCCGGGGACGCTGGTGTTCTACATGGGCATCCGCCAGCTGCCCCAGATAGCGCAGTCGCTGATCGCGGCGGGGCGCGCGGCGCAGGAGCCGGCGGCGGTCGTGGAACGCGGCACGCTGCCGATGCAGCGCACGGTGACGGGCACGCTGGCGACGATCTCGGGGCTTGCGAGCGAGGCGGGCGTGAAGCCGCCGTCGATAACGGTGGTCGGCGCGGTGGCGCAGCTGGCGGAGGAGCTCGCCTGGCGCACCCCCGGCCCGCTGAGCGGGCGCACGGTCGCGGTGACACGCGCGCGGGCGCAGGCGAGCGGCTTGGCGAGGCGCCTGGGGGAGTTGGGGGCGAGCGTGATCGAGGCGCCGGCGATCCGCATCGTGCCGCTGCCGGGCGAGCCGCTCGACCCCTCGCCGTACGACCTGATCTGCCTGACGAGCCCCAACGGGGTGGCGGGCCTGTTCGAGCGCCTTACGGCGGGAGGCCGCGACGCCCGCGCCCTGGCCCACGCGCGCGTCGCAGCGATCGGCCCCGGCACGGCGCGCGCGCTGCGCCAGCACGGGATCGCGGCCGATGTGGTGCCAGAGCGCTTTGTGGCGGAGGCGCTGGTGCAGGCCCTGGCCGACATCCCGGTCAGCCGCGCGCTCGTGGCGCGGGCGAGCGAGGCCCGCGAAATTCTGCCCGACGCGCTGCGGGCGCGGGGGGCCGAGGTGGACGTGCTCGCGCTGTATGAGACGGTGGCCGAGCCGTTATCGGAGCGCGCGCTGGCGGCGGCGCGGGCCGCCGACTACATCACGTTCACCTCGTCCTCGACGGTGCGGTTCTTTCTGGAGGCCGCGGGCGTCGCAGGGCGTGCGGCCGGCGGGTACGGAGGGAGCACCGATGTCGCCGCTGCGAGCGATGTCCTGTCGCCAGCTACCCGTGTCATCTCGATCGGCCCCGTCACCAGCGCAACCCTACGCGAGCACGGGATCGAGCCGCACGTCGAGGCAGAGCGCCACGACATCGATGGGGTGTTGGACGCGCTGCTCGCCGATGCACACACGCGCAGCGGCTGAAGCGAGATGTCGTACACCCCTCAGGCAACAGCCCTTCAGGCAACCGCCCTCGGCCGCCCCCGCCTGCACCTGCGCAGCACGACCTCGACGAACGACCGCGCGCGCGAGCTGGTGATCGCCGGCGCCCCACACGGAACGCTCGTGACCGCGGATGAGCAGACCGCCGGACGCGGGCGCATGGGGCGCAGCTGGAGCGCGCCGCCGGGCAGCTCGCTGCTGATGTCGCTGCTGCTGCGCGACGCCCCGAGCCCGCTGCCCCTGCTCGCCGCAGTGGCCGTCTGCGACGTGGTCGGACCGGAGGCGCGCGTGAAGTGGCCGAACGACATTGTGATCGAAGAGCCCGGGACGTCGAGCGCGGAGGGCGCCACGCTGCGCAAGCTCGCGGGCATCCTGACCGAGGGTCGCCCGCAGGAGGGCTGGGCCGTGCTCGGGATTGGTCTGAACGTGGCGGTGCGGATCGGCGACCTTCCGCCCGAGCTGCGGGGGACCGCCGCGACCCTCGGCCTGGCGCCTGAGGCGGTCGAGCCCACCCTGGCCGCGCTGCTCGCGGCCTTGGAGCGCCGCCTGGCTGAGCCACCCCCGGCCACGCTCGACGCCTGGCGCAAACTCGACGCTCTGCGCGGTCGGGAGGTTTCGTGGATCGAGGGCGAGAAGCAGCGCTATGGCCGGGCAGAAGGGATCGACGACAGCGGCCGGTTGCTCGTCACAACAGCCGATGGCTCGTCTGCCACGCTCGATGCAGGGGAGGTGCTTCTGGTTACTTCTTCTTGTGCTTCTTCTTCCGGACCGGCTTATGGCGCTTCTTGACGCACTTGTTACCCTTCTTGACGAAGCCCTTCTTGCAGGTCAGCCGGATCGGGCCTTCCTTGGGGAAGACCGGTATCGGCAGAAGTGCCGGGGTGGCGGGCTGGAGGATTGTCGCGGGGTACCCCGGTGTCGTGAACGTCCGATCCGCACCGCGCACCGTGCCCGCCGCGCTGCTCGCAACCAGCCGGTAGTGGTAGACCGTTTCCGGCAGCAACCCCGAGAGTCCCACCGTCACTTCTTCCGGGCTTGATATGGACCCAAACAGCTGTGTCCCATAGCTTTCGGTCGTTCCCACTTCGAACTCATAGTTCGCCGACTCGCCCGCGGGGTCAACGACGCCGGTGATCGTGGCGGAGCCCGGGGATATCTGGGTGGCGGCTCCGGTTTCCACGGTAGGCGGGGTGCCGTCCAGGGTGGTGAAGGTCTCGTCGGGGCCAGTGGTGGTGCCGGACAAGTTGGTTGCGACCAGGCGGTAGTGGTAGACGGTGCCTGGCTGCAGGCCGGTTATCAGCTGTTCGCCGGAGTCGTCTTCGTAGTTCAGCTGGGTGTACGCTTCGGGCGTGCTTGTGCCGTAGGCGGGAGTGGGGCCGTAGTCGAAGTGGTAGGTGGTGACGCCGTTGCCGGGGTTTACTGTGCCATGCAGGGTGGCTTCGTGAAGCGAGACGCCGGTGGCGAAGGGTGACTGGTCGTCGACAGTCGCCACTTCCGGAAGGGTGGTGAACGCCTTATCTTCTCCGACGGTTTCACCGTGTTCATTGAATGTTAATATCCGATAGTGATATTCCGTGCCGGGATGAAGTTCCGTGATGAGAGCCGTAATCTGGATAAGGGTATTCGCACTGCTTGCTTCAAAGCCGCTGATAGCTCCGTATTCCCTAGTTTCACCGTACTGGAAGGTATAAAATGTTTCGGTGCCTTCGGGGTTGAGCTGGCCGTTCAGTCTTGCAGTGGTGATGCCCACTTCGGCGGGAGGCACAAGAGTGACGACTTCCGCAACTGCCGGTCCCGTCTTGAATTCTGCGTTTAGCCCACGACTGGTTCCGTTGGCATTGACCGCTACAAGGCGGTAGTCATAGGTCGTTTCCGGTGCGAGTCCGGTCAGGCTCGCCGTCACTGATTGGCTGGTCGCTGCGGAAGAGGTTTCTTCTGCACTTTTGAGTCCGTAGGTTTCATCGGTGCCGTATTCAAAAAAATACTGGGTTTCCACACCTTCCGGATCAAGCGTTCCTTCCACGGTTGCCGTAGTTCCCTTCACGTTGGACGACGGCCCGGTTTCTACGTCAGCGAGCGTGACCAAATCAAAGGCTTCGACATCGCTGTTGGGTCCATCTACAGCAAAGAACGTCCCGCTCGTGGAGTCGATGGTGATGCCGGTGGAGCCTGCGATCGATTCCAGCCCGAACGTTCGTGTGGGCGTAGTCGCGGCGACTCCTGAGTCGAACTGCAGGATCTGGTACGGGACTCCTTCCGCACCACCGTTGCCGACGAAAACTTCGCCCACAGGGTTGGTGACAACCGCACGCGGATGGTTTGGACCCGGATTTTCCAACACGCGAATGGGGGCCAGGCCTAGAGCAGGACCAAACTCTTCGACTCGGTGCGCCCCGTTGACAACATACACATCCCCGATGGAGTCGACCGTCAGTCCAAAGGCATTTTCGGAGAAGCCAGTGATCTGAGCAATGTAGTTGCCCGACGGTTCGTACTCAACCGCGCGTATATTGCCGGCATCCGCGACCCAGACATTCCCACCGGAAGGATCCACGAACACGCTGTTCCCTCCCTTCAGGCCTCCTATTTCACCTCCTCCGGACGTGCCGAAACTGCCCAGGGGAACACCGGAGGAAGAGAACTTCTCGATTCGCCGATTGCCACTGTCTGCAACATACACATCTCCGGTAGAGCCGTCCGTCGAATTATCCACGGCTACACCAACCGGC